>DATJRL010000454.1:0-6082 GCA_035504785.1 Caulobacteraceae bacterium | reverse complement strand
CGAAGGCGCTGGTGGTGCTGGTGTAGACGAACGCCCTGACGCCAGCTTCGAGCGCGGCTTCCAGCAGGGTCAGTGTTCCGGAGACGTTGGTGTCGACAAAGGCCCGGCGCGAATGCGTGCCGACGTGCGGCTTGTGCAGCGTCGCCGTATGGATCACGGCCTGCACGCCGGTCATCGATCCGCGGACGAACGCCGGATCGTCGACCGAGCCGACCGCGTCGGTGAACGGCGAAGCCTGGACATCGAGGCCGATCGCCGACCGTCCGGCCGCGCGCAGGGTGCGCATCAGCGCTTCGCCGAGATGCCCGGCGCTGCCCGTGACCAGGAGGGTCATGGCGGGTGACTAGCAAGCAGGGCGCCGGGCGGGCAAGCGAAGGGAGCGCGTTCCCTCGCGCCGTCACCCCGGACGGCACGTTGGGCCGGCCCGGGTCCGGACAAGCCGGTTCCCCGCATCGCCGTCTTGCTTCGGCGACGTCAGTACCCGCTCACGACGTCGAAGATTTGCCCCGTGGCGATCGAGACCAGCAGGAACGAGCCGCCAGCCTGCACCCAGTGATAGCCGGAGGGTGGGCGGCGGAGGTGGAAGCGCCAGTATTGGTCGACGATGTAGGCCGGATACTGCGGCGGCAGGAAGCCGCCTGGACGCCAGGGCGCGAAGCCGGGCCGGTAGCCGGGCGCGCGCAGCGTCGGCATCGGCGGCGGACCGTAGTGCCAGCGCGGCCCGACCCAGTAGCCGTTGTGCTGGCGCGGATCGTAGCCCTGCGGTCCGTAGCCCTGCACTCCGTAGCCCCGCGGTCCGTACCCTTGTGGTCCGTAGACCCCGGGCGGTGGACTTCCGCCGCGTTGCGGGCCTCCGCCGCGCCACCGCGGGGCGGCGTTGCGCCCGGGTCCATGGCCGCCTTGCGCCTGCGAGCGATGGTCCGACTGGGCCGCGGCGAGGCCAGGCGCGCAGAGAACGGCGACGCCGACAGCCGCCATCGTCAGCGCCCGCAAGGCGCCTGGAGACCTGGGAGAACGCTCGTGCACGGCGCGAGCTTCAGGCTGCGGTCGTGAACCGGGTGTGAACGAGCATGCCCGGCGCCGGCGCCAGCCGCCAGAAAACGCCGCGCGAGACCCGCCAAGCGAGGAATTCCCGCCGCCCCGACACGAGCGAGGAACCCGCAATCGCGTTTCGTGTTGGGTGCTTTATGCGGCAGTCCCCACGGTCACCGGCCCGCTTGCCGGCGCTCGGCGCGCTCGCGGCCGATTTCGACGGGACGCTCGCGCAGGACGGGCAGGTGGGTTCGTCAGTCGTCGACAGCCTGTCGTCGCTGCGGTCGGCAGGCCTGCGAGCCTTCCTCGTCACCGGGCGAGAGCTGGAAGATCTTCGAAGCGTCTTCGACCGATTGGACCTTTTCGACGCCGTCGTGGCCGAGAACGGCGCGGTGCTGTTCTTCCCCTCGACGGGAGCCACGCGCGTGATCGCGCCGCCGCCGCCGTCGGCTCTCGTGGAGTTGCTCCGCGCCAGCGAGGTGATCCCGCTCTTTGTGGGCCGGTCCTGCATCTCCACGCGAGCAACCCAGGAGCCGCTGGTGCTGCGTGCGGTCCGCGAACTCGGCCTCGACTGGTGCGTCGTGCGGAACAACACGTCGCTGATGTGTCTTCCGAGGGGCGTCGACAAAGCCAGCGGACTGCGGGCCATTCTCGATGAAATCGGGCTCGACCCCCGCAGGGTCGTCGCTATCGGCGACGGGGAAAACGACGCCTGCCTGTTCGCGGCCTGCGGGCTCGGGGTCGCGGTCGCGAACGCGTGCGACGACCTCAAGGCCGAGGCGGACCTGGTGACCCTGGAGCGCGAGGGCGAAGGCGTCTCCGCGTTCATCCGGAGCTGGCTGAGCACGTTCCCGCGACCGGTGGCGCTCGTTGAGCCTGGCCGTGGAACCAAATCGCGCTTCGCGGACTGACTAGCCTGGTGGGGCGGGTGACTGTCGAGGGACGTTGTCGTGAAGATCGCTCAAATCTCGCCTTTGTTCGAGGCGGTGCCGCCGCGGCTATACGGAGGTACTGAGCGAGTCGTCGCGCAGTTGTGCGAGGCGCTGGTGGACCTGGGCCACGACGTCACTCTCTTCTCGAGCGCCGACGCGCGGACCCGGGCCAAGCTGGCGCCGATGCGCGATCAGGCGATCCGTCTCGACCCGGAGCCGCTGAAATCGGACGTGGGCGCGCACCTGACGATGCTCTCGGAGGTCTATGCCCGCCGGGAAAGCTTCGATGTCCTCCACTTTCACACCGACATGTTGCACTTCCCGTTTTTCGAGACGATTCCCGAGAAGACGATCACCACCCTGCACGGCCGCCTCGACCTGAAGGATTTGCCGGGCGTCTACCGGCGTTGGCCGGAATTTCCCCTGATCTCGATCTCGGATGCGCAACGGGTGCATTTGCCGTCCGCCAACTGGGCGGGAACCATCCACCACGGCATGAAAGCGGACCCGACGACCTGGTACCACGCGGAACCGCGACCGGGATACCTGGCGTTTCTCGGGAGGATGTCGCCGGAAAAGGCGCCGGTTCAGGCGATCGCCATCGCCAAGCGCCTCGGCCTGCCGTTGAAGATGGCGGCGAAAGTCGATCTCAGGGACGCGGCCTACTTCCAGGAAGTGGTCGTTCCGCACCTGAACGATCCGCTCGTCGAGTACGTGGGTGAAATCTCCGAGTCGCAAAAGCCGGAGTTCCTCGGCAACGCCTGTGCGCTCCTGTTCCCGATCGTCTGGCCTGAGCCGTTCGGCCTGGTGATGATCGAGGCGATGGCTTGCGGCACGCCGGTTCTGGCGTTCTCCGCCGGTTCGGCGCCGGAAGTCGTCGACGACGGGGTCACGGGTTTGCTCGTCGAGGACGCGGACGAAGCGGTGCGTCGGTTCCCGGAACTGCTGGCGCTGAGGCGGCTGGACGTGCGGCGTCGCTTCGAGCGTCGCTTCACGGCGACCGCGATGGCCAAACGCTACCTCGACGTCTACGCGAAGCGCCTGGTGCGGGAGACCCCGGTTCGGCGACCGATCGCCGACGAAACCTCCGTCGCCACGAGCCGCGACGCCGCCTAGATGGCCGGCTCCAGCGCGCCCGCCAAGACCACCGAAGCAGCGGCGGCCAGCGGTGTCGATCTGGTCTCGCTGAAGGACAATCGCGCCTTCGTCGTGGCGGATCCCAACGGCGACATCGGCGTCGGCGCGGAGGGGCTGTTCTATCGCGACACGCGGGTGCTCTCCCGTCTCGTGCTGCTGATCGGCGGCGAGCACCCCACCAAGCTGTCTTCGACGCTCTCCAGGGACAACGCGGTTTTCATCTTCCACGGCGCGAACCGGGCGCTGCCTCCGATCAGCGGCCGGGTGACGCCGCGCGGGGCGATTCACATCGAGCGACGCCGCACCATGCATTCCGAGCGGCTGTTCGAGCGCATCCGCTGCAGCAATTTCGGCCTCGACCAGGTCATGCTGCCGCTCGCGGTCGAGTATGCGGCCGATTTTCGCGACATGTTCGAGGTGCGCGGCGTCAAGCGAAAGAAGCGCGGAAAGCTTCATCCCGTCAAACTCGAGGGGCGTCAGGCGGCCTTCTGTTACGAGGGGCTGGACGGCGTTCGCCGGACGAGCGCGGTCGCCTTTTCCGAGACGCCGGCCCGATGGGACTCCGGAAAGGCGGAATTCCTGTTCAGTCTGTCGCCCGGCGAGCGCATGGACCTGTTTCTCGAGTGCGGCGCCCCCGGCCAGGAGCGGCCTTCGCGCGAGCGGTTTCGTCGCGCGATCGCGCTCGCCCGCAGGACCGTGCGCAAGCACGTCCGACGGGGCGCGCTGGTTCGGTGCTCCGACGAAGCTCACAACATCTGGTTCGAGAAGTGCCGCGCGGATCTCGGCCTGTTGATCTCGGAGTTGTCGACCGGCCCCTATCCTTTCGCCGGCATTCCGTGGTTCTCGACTCCGTTCGGCCGCGACGGACTGATCACGGCCTGGCAAACGCTATGGTTCGATCCCGAACTGGCCAGGGGTGTCCTGTCCTACTTGGCGGCGCACCAGGCCGTGGAAACCTGCGCTTTTCGCGACAGCGAGCCCGGCAAGATCATGCACGAGACGCGGGATGGCGAGATGGCCACGCTCCGCGAGGTTCCCTTCGGCCTCTACTACGGCGCGGTCGATACGACGCCGCTTTTCGTGGCGTTGGCCGGCGCCTACCTGCGACGCACCGACGACGTCGCCCTGATGAACCGGCTTTGGCCCGCCCTGAGCCGAGCCTTGGGTTGGATCGAAAGCTACGGCGACTCCAACGGCGACGGTCTCATCGACTATCAGCGCGCATCCAACACCGGCCTGGCCAATCAGGGCTGGAAGGACAGCGACGACTCCGTCTTCCACGCTGACGGCCGGTTCCCGGTCGGGCCGGTCGCGCTGGTCGAGGTGCAGGGCTACGCGTTCGCGGCCTACCGGGCCATGGCGGACATCGCCGAGCGGCTCGGCGAGAGCGGCGCCGACCGGTGGCGCGCCTCCGCGGACGAACTGAGGCGTCGGGTGGAGCAACGCTTCTGGATCGAGGACGCGGGCTTCTACGGCCTGGCGATCGACGGCGACGGGGCGCTATGCACGCCTCCGGCGTCGAACGTTGGGCACCTGCTGTTCTCGGAGCTGCCGGCGCCGGACCGCGCGGAGCGAGCGATCCAGCGCCTGCTGTCGCGCGACTTCAACTGCGGCTGGGGGCTGCGAACGCTGGCGGCCGGATCGGTGCGCTACAACCCGATGAGCTACCACAACGGCTCGGTCTGGCCCCACGACACCAGTCTCGCCGCGGCGGGCATGGCCAGGTACGGGGAAAGGCGCGGCGTCGCCCGCCTGATGGGCGACCTCTTCCGAGCGTCCAAGTCCTTCGATTTCCGAATGCCGGAACTCCTGTGCGGCTTCTATCGCCGGGCGGGCGAGCCTCCCATCGCCTATCCCGTCACCTGCATGCCCCAGGCCTGGTCGGCCGGCGCGCCGTTCCTGATGCTCCAGGCCTGCCTGGGTCTGACGATCGAGGCGGCAAAGCGCGAAGTTCGCGTCGTCAATCCGGTCCTGCCGCGTGGGGTCGAAAGCCTGACGATCGATCACCTCGAGGTGGCCGGCGCCAAGGTCAGCCTGGTCTTTCAGAGCCTTGGCGAGGGAACGGTGGTCAGTCCCGGTCACGGTTCGGACCCCTCGGTCCACGTCGTGCTCGAGCGGTAGAGAAGGTGGACTCCCCTCGGGAACCAATGCCGGTCGAGACGGCTTGTTCCCAAGGTGGTGGTGGCTAGAGCCAGGGCAGCTTGCAATGCGCCGTTTGGTCGTGGTGTCCAACCGTGTCGCCGGAGCCGATGGGGCGTCCGGAGGGCTCGCGGTCGCGCTGACGGCGGCGCTGCAGGGCCAGAACGCGCTCTGGTTCGGCTGGAGCGGGAGACGCGCGGAGAGGACGGGCGGCGAGATCAAGTCGCATCGTCTCGGCGACATCGAACGCGTCACCATCGACCTCGAGGACGCGGATGTCGCGGCGTACTACGACGGATGCGCGAACGCCGGCCTCTGGCCGCTGTTTCACTCGCGGCTGGACCTTGTCGCCTATGACCGGAGCTGGAGCGAAGGCTACCTTCGGGTCAACCGCCGCTTCGCGTTCTCCCTGGCTCAACTCCTGCGGCCCGACGATCGCGTCTGGGTCCACGACTATCACCTGATCCCCCTCGGACGGGAACTGCGACGCCTGGGCTTCACCGGGTCGATCGGCTTCTTCCTGCACACGCCCTGGCCCGATCCGCAGCTTCTCGCGACCTTGCCCGACCACAAGGCGTTGGTGGCCGCCATGTTCGACTACGACCTCGTGGGCATGCAGACGGACGAATGCGTCGCCGCCTTCCAGGCCTGCGTGCTGCGCGAGCCCAACACCTGGCGCGAGGAGTCGCTGCTGTCGGCGTTCGGGCGCCGCGTCCGCGTCGAGGCGTTTCCCATTGGCCTCGACACGCCGGACTTCTTGCGGCTCGCCGCCTCGCCCGAGGCGGCTCGGTGCGGCGAGCGGCTGGCGGCCTACAGGGGCATGCGCACGCTGATCATCGGCG
>DATJRL010000453.1:0-2960 GCA_035504785.1 Caulobacteraceae bacterium | reverse complement strand
CGACAGGATCATGACGGCGCCGCCCAGGCTCATCAGCTCCCAGGCCACGAGAAGGCCGAATCCGTCCTGAAGTCCGAACACGCCGACGGCTCCGATCAGGCCGGACGCGGCGCCGAAGCACCAGGCCGTTCGTCCCTTGCTGGAGGGCGTGCCGAGGATCGCGGCGAGAGTCGCGGGGATCAGGCCGAAGAAGAGCAGCCAGGCGGCGCTGGGCTTCAATACGAAGTCCAGGCCCGCGCCGGCCACGCCCAGCGGCAGGTGCGTGACGTCCCCGCCCGCCGGCAAGGCGAGGACGGCGCCGGCCGCCGTGGCGGCCGAGCCCAGCGCCAGCGGGACACGGGCGACGATCGCGGGGCGAACCGCCAACGCCAGGAGCGCCGCCAGCAGCCACAGAGCGACGCCGAGGCCCAGCAGGTCATTCGACATAGCGGCCGCCTTTCACGCGCTGCGGCGCGCGTTCGAGGAGCAGCAGCAGGGCTTCGATGATGGCCGCCGGATTGGGCGGACAGCCGGGAAGATAGATGTCGACCGGCAACACGCCCTCCAGGCCGTGCCCGCAGGCGTAGCCGCCCTCGACGATGCCGCCGGAGACGGCGCAGGTCCCGATGGCGACGACCCATTTCGGATCGGGCATCGCCGCGTAGGTGCGCAGCAACGGCTCGTGCATCGCGTAGGTCACCGGACCGGTGACGAGCAGCACGTCTGCGAACCTCGGCGAGGGCGTGAAGAAGATTCCCAGCCGATGGAGATTGTAGAAGGGGTTGTTGAGCGCCTGCAGCTCGGACTCGCAACCGTTGCAGGACCCTGCGTCCACGTGCCGAACGTGGAGGCTGCGCCGAAAGCCGGCGGGCGCCGTTGGCCACTCGCTTCGCCGCTCTCGCCGGGCAGCGACGCTCGCGCCCGACGCCTTCAAATCGAGGCGGTCGGCGACGCCAAAGGCCCAGTCGCTGGAAGGCGCCAGCGCGCCGTCGCTCGGACAGGCCTCGACGCAGAGCTGGCAGACCACGCAGCGGCCATAGTCGATGTCGACCCTCGCCTCGCCGGCCGCCTGGCCGGTCTCGGTGACCGTGATGGCTTGGGTCGGACACACGTCGGCGCAAGCCGCGCAGCCTTCGTCGCACCGCTCCGGCGCGTAACGGGGCATGCCGAGGAGACCGGCTTGGCCGTCGTCGCCGCCCTGGCCGGGCCAGTTGGTGGTCGCCTTGCCGCGATTCAGCCCGAACAGGGTCCATAGGGGCATGGCGCCTTCCTACCGGTCGCATCCAGCGATCGTCAGGCCGAAGCTGGCTTCGTTGATCGCATAGTCCATCATGTTGCTGTCGTGCACGGTGAACGGGAACGCCCGCCAGTTGGAGAACGACGGCGATCGGATCTTCACCCGCGCCAATCGTCCGTCGCGGCCGAAGTGCACGGCATAGAAAAGCGAGCCCCGCGGCGACTCCGCCCAACCCAACCCCTCGCTCCCCGGCGGGGCGACGCAAGGCGACAGCACGTCTCCGGGCCGCAGGGCGTCGATCACGCGGAGCATGAAGTCGAGGCTGGCGGCGATCTCTTCCATGCGCACTTCCGCGCGAGCGTTGGCGTCGCCGGCGGTCCGCCCCGGCACCCTGACCGCCAGATCGCCGTAGGCGGCGTAGGGATGGTCACGCCGCAGGTCGCGGTCGAGGCCCGAGGCCCGCTCCACCGGGCCGGTGGCGCCTTGGTCGAACGCGACCTGGCGCTCCAACACGCCGGTGGTGAGGAGCCTGTCGAGATAGGTGCCGGTGTTCGCCAGCAGGTCCTTGTAGGCCTCGATCTCGACGTTCAGCCGCTGCAGCTCGGGCGCGAGCCAGTCGCCCGGGTCGAGGTCCCGACGCAGACCGCCGGGGGTAAGGACGCTGCGCAGGAACCGGCTGCCGGTGAGGCGCGCGTTCAGCTGCTTGGCCCGTTCTTCGAGCAGCTTTCCTTCCGCGCCGCCAACCTTGAGCGTCGTGCACTCGGCCAGGTGGCCGAGGTAATGGAGGTGGTTGTAGAGCCGCTCCATCTCGGCCAGCAGGCTGCGCAGCAGTCGGGCGCGAGGCGGCGGAGGCGCGCCCGCCGCGGTTTCGACCGCCTGGCAGAAGGCGAGCGCGTGGGTGAAGCTGCCGACCCCCGACACGCGCTCGGCCAGCACCACGCCGCCCTGCGCCGTCAGGCCCTGGAACCGCTTTTCGATTCCGCGGTGCTTGAAGAACAGCTGCGCGTGCAGGTGGAGGATGTGCTCGCCAATGTAGAAAAACACGAACTCGGCGGACTCGACCACATCGGCGCGCACCGGCCCCCATGGCAGACGCTGGACGTCGTCGCCGGCCACCTCGGGCATCCCGCCGATATCACCGGCAAGATGCAGTCGGGCGTCGGCGGGAAAGTCGGGATCGAGGGGCGGACCCGGAGCCTCGGCTCCCTCATGCAGCACCAAGCGACTGGAGTCGGGCTGGTCAGCGAAGCGGAGCCCGAACAGATCCGCGATTTCTCGCTCGTACCAACCGAGCAACGGACACTGGCTGGCCAGACTCGGGACCTTGTCGCCCTGCGGACGCACGCACCACAAGGTGAAGGGCTGACCGGGCGCGCGGCTCACCAGATAGCGCAGTTCGATCACCTTCGGCTCTGGGCGCCATGCATAGGCCATTTGCAGGCGCGAACCGGACAGCGGCGCCTCGCGGGCCAGCCGGGCCAGGTCCGAGACATCGACCGCCATCGTCTCGACCCCGTTCATGGCGCGCTCCCCGCCAACCCGAGCCGAATGGCGGCAAAGAAACGCCATAGCGGCTCGGGCCACCAGAAACCGAAGACGACGAGGGGGACGAGGGCTAGCGCCATCGGCGCGACGCACCACCGGCTGATCGGCAGCGGCGCAGCCGCGGCGTTGGCGGGCTCGTAGTACATCGAGCGGAAGTGGTTCAGAAAGCCGATGAAGACGATGACGAGCAGCCCTCCCA
>DATJRL010000452.1:0-10547 GCA_035504785.1 Caulobacteraceae bacterium | reverse complement strand
GCCCGTCATCCCCGGCCGTCAGTGCCGGGGACCCATGAACATCCACGGGTGGGTGGCCGCGCACGGCGCGGCCACGGTGCGGCATGTGTTCATAGGTGGCCGGGACTTACGCCCGGCCATGACGGAGTTTGTGAGTCAGGGAGTTTGTGAGTGACCTCAATGCTTTCCATCAGAAACCTCTCGGTCTCCGTCGCCGGCAAGCCGATCCTGGACCGGCTCTCGCTGGAGCTGCCGGCGGGCGAGGTGCATGCGATCATGGGGCCGAACGGGGCGGGGAAGTCGACGCTCGGCTACGTGCTCACCGGCCGGGAGGGTTACGAGGTGATCGGCGGCGAGGTGAGCCTGCACGGCGAGGACCTGCTGGCGCTGACGCCTTCCGAGCGGGCCGCGCGCGGCGTCTTCCTCTCATTCCAGTATCCGATGGAGATCCCCGGCGTGCCGGCGCTGACCTTCCTGCGCACGGCGCTCAACGCCCAGCACAAGGCGCGCGGCGAGCCCGAGATCGGCGCGCCGGAGTTCCTGAAGCTGATCCGGGCCAAGGCCGCCGAGCTGAAGATCGACTTCGACATGCTGCGCCGGGCCCTCAACGTCGGCTTCTCCGGCGGCGAGAAAAAGCGGATGGAGATCCTGCAGATGGCGGTGCTGGCGCCGAAGCTGGCCATCCTCGACGAAACCGACAGCGGCCTCGACATCGACGCCCTGCGCATCGTCGCCGAGGGCGTCAACGCCATGCGCGCGCCGGACCGCGCCATGCTGGTGATCACCCACTACCAGCGCCTCCTGGACCACATCCGGCCCGATCGGGTGCACGTGCTGTCGGCCGGCCGCATCGTCGCCTCCGGCGGCCCGGAGCTGGCGCACGAGCTGGAGCGCGAAGGGTACGACAAGTACGCGGGAGTCGCCGCTTGAACAGCCTCGCCCGCGCCATCGAGACCGGCGATCTTGCCCAGCTGCCGTCGCGCCGCGACGAGGACTGGCGCTGGACCGACCTGCGCGGCCTGGTGCGCTCGCTGCCTCCGGCGCCGGCGTCCTATCGTGGCGATTTGCCCGAGCCGCGTTTCGCGGCCTTCGTCGAGGTGCGGATCGTCAACGGCGAGACGCCGGCGCTGATCGGCGTCGCGCCCGGCGAGCGCAAGACGGCGAGCCTGCGCATCATCGCCGCCGGCGAGGCCTCCGCGCATGTCGCTAGCGCGACGATCGAGGTGGCGGCGGGCGGGCGGCTGACGCTGTTCGAGACCTACGAGGGCCTGGCCAGCGCCGTGACGGAGGCAGACATCGAGATCCGGCTGGGCGAGGGCGCGCGGCTCGAGCGGATCGTGCTGGCGGAGGATGCGAGCGGCGAGGGGGTGCTGGTCTCGCGGGCCGACGTCACCCTCGGCGCCCGCGCCGCGCTTGCCCAGACCGTGCTGACCTCCGGCGCCCGCCGCCAGCGGCTGGAGACGCGCGTCGGCCACCCCGGCGCCGGCGCGTCGGTGCGGCTCGACGGCATTTATCTGCTGCGCGAGCAGCGTCACGCCGACATCACCACCGTGGTCACCCACACCGGCATGGACGGGACCACCGACCAGCTGACCAAGGGCGTGGTGACCGACCAGGCGCGCGGCGTGTTCCAGGGGCGGATCGTCGTCGCCGAGGGGGCAGACAAGACGGACGCCCGCATGGGCCACCACGCGCTGGTGCTCTCCGACCGCGCCGAAGTCGACGCCAAGCCGGAGCTGGAGATCTTCGCCGACGACGTCGCCTGCGCCCACGGCAACACGGTGGGTGCCTTGGACGAGGACGCCCTCTTCTACGCCGAACAGCGCGGCATTCCGCAGCCCGAGGCGCGGGCGATGCTGACCGCGGCCTTCGTCGGCGAAGTCATCGACCGCATCGAGCACGACGGCGCGCGAGAGATCGTCCGCGCCTGGGCGGCCGAACGGCTGGGGGCTGTTCAATGACCCCCCAATCCCGCTCCTCCCGGCGCAGGCCGGGACCCAGGCAGGACTCTGGGCGGGAGCGCCGGATGGCGAAGGCGCGCCCATGGCGCGCGGATGGTCACTCACGGCTGGTGGTGGTTGGCCGGCGCGCCCTCGGCGTCTTTGGTGTCCTTGGTGTCCTTAGTGGTTCCCCTTCGGCAAGTTCCCGCCTGGGTCCCGGCCTTCGCCGGGATGAGCGGGTGTTTTGATGAACTTTGACATCGCCAAGGCCCGGGCCGAGTTCCCGATCCTGTCGCGGCGGGTGAACGGGCGGCCGCTGGTCTATCTCGACAGCGCCGCCTCCGCGCAGAAGCCGCGGGCGGTGATCGAGGCGATGGCGGCGGCGATGCAGGGGTCCTATTCCAACGTCCATCGCGGTCTGCACACGCTCGCCAACGAAACGACGGAAGCGTATGAAAAAGCCCGTGAAAACGTCCGCCGCCTGATCAACGCGGAGAGCGCTTCCGAGATCGTGTTCACCAAGGGCGCGACCGAGGCGATCAACCTCGTGGCTTCGTCCTTCGGGCTGTCGCTCAGGGCCGGCGACGAGATCATCCTGTCGGTGGCCGAGCATCACGCCAACATCGTGCCCTGGCACCTGCTGCGCGAGCGCCTGGGCGTCGTGCTGAAGTTCATCCCGGTGACCGACATCGGCGAACTCGACCTGGCGGCCTATCACCGGCTGCTCGGCCCCAGGACCCGGATGGTTGCCGTGGGGCATATGTCGAACGTGACGGGGACGGTCAATCCGGTGGCGGAGATCGTCCGGGCCGCGCATGAGGCGGGCGCCTGGACGCTGATCGACGGAGCGCAGGGGGTCGTGCACCTGGATGTGGACGTGCGGGCGCTGGACGCCGACTTCTACGCCTTCTCCGGCCACAAGCTCTACGGCCCCACCGGCATCGGCGCGCTTTACGGCAAGGCGGAGCGGCTGGCGGCGCTGCCGCCCTACCAGGGCGGGGGCGAGATGATCGAGCGGGTGACGCTGGACCGGATCACCTACGCCGACCCGCCGCAGCGCTTCGAGGCCGGCACGCCGCCGATCCTGGAGGCGATCGGGCTGTCCGCCGGCATCGAGTGGCTGATGGCGCAGGACCGCGCCGCCATCATCGCCCACGAGCACGGCCTCTATGCCAGGGTGAAGGAGCGCCTCGACGGCGCCAACTGGATCACCGAGATCGGGACCTCGCCCGGCAAGGGCGCGATCTTCGCCTTCGTCATGGAAGGCGCCCACGCCCACGACGTCGCCCAGATCCTCGACCGCTATGGCGTGGCGGTGCGCGCCGGCACGCACTGTGCCGAGCCGCTGCTCGCGCGCTTCGGTTTGACATCGAGCGCCCGGGCGTCCTTCGCCCTATATAACACCCTCGAGGAGGCCGACTCGTTCGTCGACGCCCTCGAGAAGACCAGGACCTTTTTCAGCTGATGGACGACGCCAGCATCACGCCCGAAACAGCCCTGCCGACCGGCGCTCTCAGCCAGGCCGAACTCGACGCGCTGACCGACAGGCTCGTCGAGAAGCTCAAGACCGTGTTCGACCCGGAGATCCCGGTCGACATCTACGAGCTCGGCCTGATCTACAAGGTCGACGTGTCCGACGACAAGGACGTGGTCATCGACATGACCCTCACCGCGCCCGGCTGCCCGGTCGCCGGCGACATGCCCGACTGGGTGCGCGAGGCGGTGATGAGCATCGAGGACATCCGCTCCTGCACCGTCAACCTGGTGTTCGACCCGCCCTGGGACCCCTCGCTGATGTCCGACGAGGCGAAACTCGAACTCAACATGTTCTGACCCCATATCAACGCCATGGACACTATCGTTCAGCCTCGCCCGCGCCGCCCGCGCCCCAAGGTCGTCACGCTCACCGACCGCGCCGCGGATCGCGTCAAGGAGATCATGGGCCGGGCCGAAAGGCCTTACGCCGGCCTGCGCGTCGGCGTGAAGAACGGCGGCTGCGCGGGGCAGGAGTACGTGATGGAGTACGCCGAGGCCGCCGCGCCACTCGACGAGGTGGTGGAGGACAAGGACGTCACCATCCTCATCGATCCCAAGGCCGTGCTGTTCCTGATCGGAACCGAGATCGACTTCGAGGTGACCAAGCTCGCCTCCAAGTTCGTGTTTCGGAACCCCAACGAGACCGACGCCTGCGGCTGCGGCGAAAGCGTGACCATCGTCCCGGCTTCGGCGGCGGAGTAGTCGCTGGTCCATGTTGTCGAACCCACTTTTGTGTCATCCCGGCCGAAGGGCCGCCTTAGGCGGACCGTAGAGCCGGGACCTTGCGGGATTTGCCTGGGCGAGGTCCCGGATGAGTCCGCTGCGCGGCTCTCCGGGATGACATTTGAGTATGTGGCTGTATTCATTGTGAAAAAGATTGTAGTTTAGCGCGGCCCTCAGGGACCGAGCCCGGACCGCAGGAGGCGCCTATCATGTCCAAGGCCATCGTCGTCGTGGGGTTCGGGCCGGGGATTTCGACCTCGGTGGCGGAGCGTTTCGGCGCGGCGGGATTCGCCGTCGCCCTGGTGGCGCGCAGCGAGGAACGGATGGCGGCGGGCGTGGACGCCTTGAAGGCGAAAGGCGTCGCCGCGGCGGCGTTCGTCGGCGACGCCGGCGATCCAGCCAGCATCCGTGCGGCGATCCGAAAGGCGAGGGACTCACTGGGTCCAATCACCGCGATCCATTGGAACGCCATCGGCGGCGCCGAGGCGGGCGACTTGCTGACGGTGGCGCCGGAGACAGTGCGCGAGGTGTTCGACGTCGCGGTCGTGGGGCTGCTCGCGGCCGTGGAAGAAGCGTTGCCCGACCTGAAAAGCGCCGGCGATGGGGCGGTTCTGGTCACCAATGGGGCGTTTGGCGACGCGGTCCCGGCGATGGATGCGTTGGCGGTGCAGCTGAAATCGACGGGCGTCGCCCTGGCCAACGCCGCCAAGCACAAGCTGGTCGGCCTGCTTTCCGAGCGGCTGAGGGCCGATGGCGTTTACGTGGGCGAGGTCACCGTCGCCGGCGCGATCAAGGGCACGCCCTTCGACAACGGAGCCATGACCATCGAGGGCGCGGCCGTGGCGGAGCGCTTTTGGCAACTCTACCAGGGGCGCGGGGAGATCCGCGCGAGAGTGATGCCGGGCTGAGCCATGTCGGCCCCGCCGTCACGAGCCATCGACGCGGGCGGCCCAGGCTTTGGTAGCCTGACACGTTTCCATCGCCCGCTTGTAGCCGTCGCGGGCGGTCGTTCGGGCGACGTACGCCGTTTCGGGCGCGGCGAGCGGGATGCGCGCGCCGCGCCGCGCCAGTTCCAGGGCGTAAGTCACGGAGATGTCGGCGGCCGTGAAGGTCTCGCCGGCCATGTAGGGTGATCGCGCCAGCTGACGCGTCACCAGCCGCAGCCGGGTTTGGAACGTTTCCAGAGCATGGAGCGCCGTATGGTTGTTGCGTTCGGCTTCCGGCGCGAGATTGCGCGCGCTGTTGACGAAGTACGCCGAGGCGGCGAGGCCGGCTTCGCCGAGGTGCAGGAATTGTTGGTAGGCGGGGAAGGTGGGATCGCTAGGCGGCGGCGCGAGCGGCGTCGGACCATATCGGGCCATCAGGTATTCCATGATCGCGATCGACTCGACCATGGTGACCTCGCCGTCCCGGAGCGCCGGGATGAACCCGCCCGGGTTGATCGCCATGAATTCCGGGTCGTTCTCGGCGCCGGCTAGGAGGTCCACCGGCCGCAACCGGTAGGGCAGCCCCATTTCCTCCAGCAGCCAGACCACCCGGAACCCCCTGCCTTCGCCCCAGACGGTGATCATGTTCGAGCCCCCTTCGCCGATGAATATCAATTGCGCGGTGGCCGCCGCCCGGGCAACCGTTCGTCCTCCAGGGAGAGAGGATTTAGGCCGTCGCCGCTTTCGCCTCGGCCTCGGCGACCTCGTCCGGCGCAGGCGCCAGCACCGAAGGGCGGACGGGCTCGCCGGTGGCTTCGGCGATCAGTTCCTGGCTGCGGGTTTCGATGGTGGCTTCGAGGCGCTGCATGAACTCGACGCGGTCGAGGCCGGGCGGGATGGGCTCGAGGAACTCGACCGTGGCCCGGCCGGGGTGCTTCCTGAAGTCGGCTTGCGGCCAGAACAGGCCGAGGTTGGTGGCGACCGGAACCACCGGCAGGTCGAAGTCGCGGTACATGTGATAGACGCCGGTGCGGTAGCGGAAGCGCTCGCCGGCCTTGGCGAGGTTGCCTTCAGGATAGATCAGGATGCGCCGGCCGTCGGCGTGGGCGGCGGCGGCCTTCTCGGCCAGCGCCCGCCGGGCTTCCGGCCCGCCGCAGTTGTCGACGACGATGGCGCCGAACTTCCGCAGGATGCCGCGCAGCAGCGGGATGCGCTCCAGGTGGTCGCCGGTGACGAAGGCCAGGTTGTCGACGTGCGAGAACATCACGAAGCCGTCGCCCCATGATTGGTGTTTGGCGGCGACGATGAAGGCGCCGCCCGGCAGGCGTTCTTTGCCTTTCACGTCGACCTTGATGCCCGCGAGCCAATGCATCGCCCAGAGCATGCGCCGCGTGTAGAGCCGCAGCGTCCACGCCAGCGGGCCGCGGCCAGGGGCCAGCGCGGCGGAGGCGCAGGCCAGGGCGTAGAATACCGACATCACCCAGTAGGCGACCGCGAAGGCGAAGCTGCGCAGCATGTCGTTTTTCATCTCTGGCTATTTGGAGCCATGGAAAGCCCGGAGGACACGGATAATTCCGTGTCGGGTGTCGTCAGTGCTTTCCGTGTCTTCCGTGGTTGCCCGAGCGAGGGGAGGGGGACCGTCCTCGGACTTGATCCGCGGAAGCGGTGGAGGGGGCGACTACGCCGCGTCCGCGGCGCAGCCCTCGGCGCGGCTGACGCGGTTGCGGCCGTTGCGCTTGCTCTCGTAGAGGGCGGCGTCGGCGCGGTCGACCAGGGCCGCGGGGCTCTCGCCCGGCGCGCGCTCGGCGAAACCGGCGGAGACCGTGACCGTGCCCAGGTCCTCGTTGCTGGACCGGCGGCGCAGCCGGCGCGAGGCGATTTCGTCGAGCACCTGTTTCAGGGTGCGGTCGACGCCGTGGACCGGTTCGCGGCAGAAGATCATGGCGAACTCCTCGCCGCCGTAGCGCGCGGCGAAGCGGGGCGGGGCGCCCACACGGCCGATGACGCTGGCGACGTAACGGATCACCTGGTCGCCGGTCTGGTGGCCCCAGGTGTCGTTGAACGACTTGAAGTGGTCGATGTCGAGCACCGCCAGCACAACCGGGCCGCCGCCGGCGTCGGCCTCACCGCAGGCGCGCTCGAGCTCTTCGTCGAACGCCTTGCGGTTGGCGAGATTGGTCAGGGCGTCGGTCGTGGCGTCGCGGCGCACCTGCACCAGGTGGTCGCGCAGGCGGCCGACCTCGGCGGTGGACTCGGCCAAGCGCTGCTCGAGCTCCTGGTTCTGGCGCTGCACGGTGTCGGTGGCGGCGGTCAGGTTGATGACCAGATCGCTCAGGCTCGCCGGTTCCGGCAGGGCCTTCAGCTCCGCGGAGGCGTCGGCCAGATGCTCGCCGTAGACCGCATGGTTCTGCTGCGCGAGCTGGAAGATGCGCGCGACCGAGGCCAGTTCCTTGGTCAGCATGTCGCCCGCGTCGCGGATCTCTTCATGCAGCCGGGCCTTGGGCAGATAGGTCTGCGCCAGACCCTCGGCGACGAAGTCGGTGATCGCCTCGCCCGAACTCAGCAGGCGCTCGATTTCCATGGCCAGGGGGCCGGCGGGGTCGGCGACGATGTGCAGCCAGAGCTCGAAGTTCAGCGAGGTCGGCCAGACCCCCGCGGCTTCCATCATGCTGATCGCGCTCCGGGCCACTTCGTAGGCCTTCGGGCCGCGCACGGCGACCTCGACGTCGTCGGGCATTCTGTCCCCCCGTCAAACTTCGGGGGAGTCTTAGGCCGAGACTTCAAACAGCGCGTTAAGGATCGGGCCCGAAAGAGGGCCGGCTACTTCCGCGCCAGGAAGGCTGGAATGTCGCTTCCGAAGCCGACCACCCGGCGATCGTCGTCGTCGCGGCCGCGGCTGGGCGCGGGGTTCTGCCGACGCGGCTCGGCCCGCGCCGCGGGACGCTCGACCGCGCGATCGTGCTCCCGGTGCGGACGCTCGCGGCGCGGCTTGCGCGTCGCATCGGCCCGGTCCGCCTCGGCGGCGTGCGCCGGCTCGACCGGCGGCGTCGCGGCCCGCGGCGGGGGGGCCGAAGGCGCTGACTCGACGCGCGGCGTCGGCTTCGCGGGCTCCATCGCGGCGACGGAGGTCTCCGAGGCCGGGCGCCCGTAGCCGCGCTCGCGACGTTCGGGCCGGGGACGGCGTTCGCGGCTGCGTCCGTCGTCGGACTTGGCCTGGCTCCAGTCGACGTCGAGCTTGAGCTCCTCGGGCGCCTTGCCGATCAGGCGCAGCACCTTGTCGAGGTTGCGCCCGTCGGCCGGGGTGACGAGGGTGATGGAGTCGCCGTTCTTGCCGGCGCGGCCAGTGCGGCCGATCCGGTGCACGTAGTCGTCCGCATGGTGCGGAACGTCGTAGTTGAAGACGTGGCTGACGTCCGGAATGTCGAGTCCGCGGGCCGCCACATCGGAAGCCACCAGCAGCTTCAACTCGCCCTTGCGGAAGGCGTCCAGCGTCTTCATGCGCTGGCTCTGGTCGAGGTCGCCGTGGATCGCCGAGGCGTCGAAGCCGTGCTTCCTCAGCGACTTGGCCACGATGTCGACCTCGCTCTTGCGGTTGCAGAACACGATGCCGTTGCGGACGTCGTCGCGGCTGACCAGGGTCCGCAGGGCCAGGCGCTTGGCGGCCGGGTCGCTCACCGGCACGCGGGCGATGTGCTGGGCGATGGTGTCGACGACGCTGGCGGCCCGGGTCACCTCGATCCGGAGCGGATCCTTCAGGAACTGCTTGGTGAGCCGGGTGATCTCCGGCGGCATGGTGGCCGAAAAGAACAGGGTCTGCTTGGCGGCCGGCGTCATCTTGAAGATGCGCTCGATGTCCGGGATGAAGCCCATGTCGAGCATGCGGTCGGCTTCGTCGACCACCAGGATCTGCACGCCGGTGAGCAGCAGCTTGCCGCGCTCGAAGTGGTCGAGCAGGCGGCCCGGCGTCGCGATCAGCACATCGACCCCGCGGTCGAGCTTCATCTCCTGGTCGCCGAAGGAAACGCCGCCGATCAGCAGCGCCCACGAAAGCTTCTGGCCCTTGGAGTAGCGCTCGAACGAGGCGGCGACCTGGTCCGCGAGCTCGCGGGTCGGGGCGACGACCAGGGACCGCGGCATTCGCGCCTTGGAGCGGCCGGCGGCGAGCCGGTCGATCATCGGCAAGGTGAAGGCGGCGGTTTTGCCGGTGCCCGTCTGAGCGATGCCGAGGATGTCTCGGCCGGCCAGGGCGACGGGGATGGCCTGGCTTTGGATGGGGGTCGCTTCGGTGTAGCCGGTATCGGCGACTGCCTGGAGCGTCGCGGGGCTGAGGCCCAGGTTGGCAAATTCGGTCATGTCACGCTGCTGATTCGGAGCCGCCCGTGCTTGGGCGAGCGGGCGGCGCGAATCGCCGAACCTGCCCCGATATCGGAGATACATAGAAAGCGGCCGGCGGAAGTCAACGCGGCGGCAAGGGCGGCCCGACGGGTGCGGCGATGGGCGCTAGCGTGAGAGGAGAGCGAACTTGCCCATATTTCGCCGTTGCGAATGATTAACGCGCTGGATACGGACGGATCGCGGGGCTGTTTCGATCTCGCCAACAAACCAGGGCGCAAAGGCGTCGGACGAGGAATGATGAACGCAAAGATTTTGGCCGCCGCCCTCGGCGGAGCTCTCCTGCTGGCGGGTTGCGCCACCCAGGACTACGTCGACAAGCACGTCGGAGCGGTCCACGACCAAGTGACCGACCTCTCGGGGCAGGTGGGCGGACTGCAGACCGAGCAGCAGAACCAGGCGGCTGAACTCGCCAAGCTCGACCAGAACACCCGCGACGCGATGGCGCGCGCTGAGGCGGCCGGCAAGCTGGCCGAAGGCAAGTTCCTGTACTCGATGGTGCTGTCGGACGACTCGGTGAAGTTCCCGGTCAACGGCTCCGACCTCTCTCAGGAAGCCCAGACCCGCCTCATGGACTTCGTCGCCAAGCTGAAGGCGGACAACAAGCCGGTCTACATCGAGATCCAGGGCCACACCGACGCCACCGGCTCCAAGGCGGAGAACATGAGGCTGGGCGAGGAGCGGGCCGAGGCCGTGCGGCTGTTCTTCTACCAGCAGGGCGTGCCGCTGAACCGGATGTCGACGATCTCCTACGGCGATGCATCGCCGGTGGCGCCGAACAACACCCGCGTCGGCCGCGCCCAGAACCGCCGGGTGGTGGTGATCGTGATGTCATAGACGCCTCGGCCGGCCGTCCGATCCTTCTCCCGCAGGGGGAGAAGGCGCCGAGGGCCGGAGGGTCAGGAGGCGACTCCAGCCTACCGCAGCGTCGTCTCCGGTGAGGCGAGCAGGTCGGACCAGCGCCACGTTCCGGCGCCCAGAGCCACGCGCGCGGCGCCGGGCGAGGCATTGAGCGACAGGGTGACGAGGCCGCGCATGCTCTGCGCGCGGC
>DATJRL010000451.1:0-9902 GCA_035504785.1 Caulobacteraceae bacterium | reverse complement strand
GCCGCGCCTTGGGAAATTCATCGCCGAACGCCAGGGCCATGATCGCGCTCCATGCCGAATCAGAGCTCCCACGGAATCACGCCTTCACCGTCAATCCAAAATCACGCCACCGAGCGCGTTAACCCGAATGCACCGCCCTGGTCGCGCACCCCCTTCGCCTTGACGCGTCGAGAGGCTTTCGACTATATCGCCGCCTCCCGCGCGGGGCCTGATGGGCGTCCGGGCGGCGTTCGCTTGTCCGGGAAGGCTTATTATGTCGCGTCGCTGCGAGCTCACGGGCGTCGGCCCCATGGTCGGCCACCACGTCAGCCACTCGAACGTGAAGTCCAAGCGCCGCTTCCTGCCGGCCTTGGTCCCCGCGACGCTGCAGTCCGAAGCGCTTGGGCAGACCTTCCGTCTGCGCATTTCCAACGCGGCGCTGCGCACGGTCGACTTCCGCGGCGGCCTCGACGCTTTCCTGCTCAAGGCTCACGACGAGCAGCTCTCGCCCCGGGCGCTGAAGATCAAGCGCCAGGTGAAGGCCAAGCAGGCCACCGCCGCGACCGCGGCCTAGCCACGGCTCGTCCGCGCGAAAGCCGGGCTTAGGCTTTTTCTGACAGTCTCGACGACGCTGGGTAAAACAGGCGGCCGTTCGCGCCGCGCTGGCGGGCGCTGGAGACTGTCTCGCATTGCAGACCCTGGCGGTCATCGCGCTGAAGGGCGGATCGGGGAAGACCACCCTCGCCACGCATCTCGCCATCGCCGCCCACTTGCGCGGCGTCGACACGCTGCTGGTGGACGTCGATCCGCAGCGGTCGGCCGACAACATCCTGGCGACCCGGGCGGCGCCGGGTCCGGCGCGCCTCTCCGCCACCGGCGCCAAGCTGATGTCGGCGCAGTTCGCCGCCCAAGGGCTGAAGAAGCAGCTGGTGGTCATCGACACGCCGGCCGGCTTCGTGGAGGACATCACCCAGGCCGTGGTGCTCGCCGATTTGTCGGTGCTGGTGGTCCGGCCGACGCTGATCGACCTCGCCAGCCTGGCCCAGACCCTCAGCCTGGTCCGCCGGCTTGGCAAGCCGGCGCTGGTGGTGATGAACCAGGCGCCCCCGGCCCGCGAGGGCGTCGAGTCGCCGCTCGTGAACCGCGCGCTGCGGGCGCTGGACTACATGCAGGCGAACGTCTCGTCGACCATCATGCGCTCGCGAACGGTCTATCAGCTGGCGTTGGAGACCGGCCGTTCGGCCGAGGAGATGTCGGACCCGGCCGCCAAACGCGAAATCGCCGGGGTCTGGGGACGCGTGGCCGCGGCGCTCGCCGAAGCTGGCGACCGACCGGGCATCGGTGGGACACTCGAGCGCTAGGGCGTGTCGAAGTTAGGCGGCATCGCCCCGTCACCCCGGACAAGCCCCGACTTCATCGGGGGGGCTGATCCGGGGCCGGAAGCGCCGCCACCGAGCTGGAAGTCGTCTAGGAACCGGATGGTCCGGCCCCGGATCGGCCTTGCAGGCCGTCCGGGGTGACGGAGAAAGGCCACCCTGAGCAATTCAACACGCCCTAGGCGGCGACTTTCAGCGTTTCGTCGAACAGCGCCAGCATCTCTCGCCAGTGACGCTCGGCCGCCGGCTCGTTGTAAACCGGCAGGTCCGGCATGGTGTAGCCGTGGCGGGCGCCCGGATAGATGGTCACCTCGTTGCTGACGCCGGCCGCGGTGAGCGCGGCGCGGAGCTTGTCGGCCTGCTCGGGGGGGAAGCCGGCGTCCTCGTCGGCGCCCGCGACCAGCACCTTGGCGGTGATCTTGGGCGCCAGCAGATGCGGGCTGTCGGGCGCGTCGGTGGCGAGGCGTCCGCCGTGGAAGCCGGCCGCGGCGGCGATCCGGTCCGGATAGGTTCCGGCGACGCGCACGGCGACGCCGCAACCCATGCAGTAGCCGGTGACGCCCACCTTCGTCCCCTTCACCTCCGGCCGGGTGGCCAGGTAGTCGAGCGCGGCCTTGGCGTCGACCAGCTGCTTCTGAGGGTTGGTCGAACCCGTCAGCTTGCCGAACGCCTCGCGGCGCTTGGCCTCGTCGGCGAACACCTCCTTGACGTTGATCGGCGCGTAGGGACCGGCGCGCCAGAACAGGTCGGGGAGCAAGGTGAAGTAACCGTGTCTCGACAGCCGCTCGCCGAATTCGAACAGGGCCGGGCGGATGGCCGGGGCGTCCATGAAGATGATCGCGCCAGGCCAGGGCCCGGCGCCGGTGTCGGGCGTGAAAGTGTAGGCGCGGGCGTCGCCGTCGGGGGTCGGCATGGCGATCTGTTGCATGCTCATATGCGGCAAATCCTCTCTGTGAAAATGACTGTCCGGCTAGCCGGCTAATAGGTCGGCGCCCGCCGACCTTACATCCGTGCAGCCGGTGAGCGCCATGGCGACGCGGAGTTCGGCGCGCAGGATCTGCAGCATGTGCGCGACCCCGGCTTCGCCGGCCGCGCCGAGCGACCAGGCCCACGCGCGTCCCAGCAGGCAGGCCTTCGCGCCGCTGGCGAGGGCTTTCAGCACGTCGAGGCCGGAGCGCACGCCGCCGTCCATCAGCACCGTGGTGCGGTCGCCCACCGCCTGGGCGATCGGCGGCAGGGCGCGGATCGACGAACTCGCGCCGTCGAGCTGCCGGCCGCCATGGTTGGAGACGACGATCCCGTCCGCGCCGAGGTCGGCGGCGAGGTGCGCGTCGGCCACGTCGAGCACGCCCTTGATCACGATCGGGCCTTTCCAGCGGGCGCGCACCCACGCGAGGTCGTCCCAGGTGATCGAGGGGTCGAAGTTGCGGCCGATCCAGGCCCAGTAGTCCGCCAGCCGCTTCAGGTCCTTGGCCGCGCCGGCGACGGTGCCGAGCGTGTGCGGGCCGCCCTTGACCTGCACGTCCCAGAGCCAGCCGGGGTGCGCCAAGCCGTCGATCACCTGCGAGACCCGTTGGGCGCTGGTGGTGGCGATCATGCCGTTGCGCTGGTCGCGATAGCGGGTCCCGGGCACCGCCAGGTCGACGGTGAACATCAGCACCGGGCAGCCGGCCGCCTCGGCCATCGCCAGCACCTCCGCCATGAAGCCGCGGTCGCGCATCATGTAGAGCTGGAACCACGGCGGCGTTCCGGCGCCCTTGGCGACCTCGTCGATGCCGCAGACGCCGACGGTGGAGAGCGTGAACGGCACCCCGGCGGCCTTGGCGGCCCGCGCCGCCTGCACTTCGCCGCGCCGGGCGTTCATGCCGGCCAAGCCGACCGGCGAAAGCACCACCGGCATCGAAAGCGTCTGGCCGAAGATCTCCGTCTCCAGCGACAGCTTGGAGACGTCCTTCAGGACCCGCTGCCGCAGCTTCAGGGCCTGTACGTCGGCGACATTGGCCGCGAGCGTCTCTTCGGCGTAGGCGCCGCCGTCGATGTAGTCGAAGAGCACGCGCGGCAGCCGCCGCCGCGCCGCCTCGCGGTAGTCCAGGACGCAAGCCGGCCTCAAGACGCCCGCTCGCGGACCGGACGGAACGGGGTGGGGCCGCGCGGCGGCGGCGGCGGGATCGACGACGGCGGGGCCTTCATGAGGTCGAGAGCCGCCTTGTTCACCACTCGAGGCTCCTCCTCGAAGAGCTCCGCCAGTTGCTCGGTCATCGCGCCGCCGAGCTGTTCCACGTCGACGATGGTCACAGCGCGTCGGTAGTAGCGGGTCACATCGTGGCCGATGCCGATGGCGATCAGCTCCACCGCGCTCTTGGTCTCGATTTCGCCGATCACCTTCCTGAGGTGCCGTTCGAGGTAGTGGCCGGAGTTCACCGAGAGCGTGGAGTCGTCCACGGGCGCGCCGTCGGAGATCACCATCAGGATGCGACGTTGCTCTTGGCGGTGCACGAGGCGGTGGTGCGCCCACATCAGCGCCTCGCCGTCGATGTTCTCCTTCAGCAGGCCCTCGCGCATCATCAGGCCGAGGTTCTTGCGCGCCCGCCGCCAGGGCGCGTCGGCCGACTTGTAGATGATGTGACGCAGGTCGTTCAGCCGGCCGGGCGATGGCGGCTTGCCATTCTTCAGCCAGTCGTCGCGCGAGGCGCCCCCCTTCCAGGCGCGGGTGGTGAACCCGAGGATCTCCACCTTCACCCCGCAACGCTCCAGCGTCCGCGCCAGGATGTCGGCGCAGACCGCCGCCACCATGATCGGGCGACCGCGCATGGAGCCGGAATTGTCGATCAGCAGCGTCACCACCGTGTCGCGGAACTCGGTGTCGTCCTCCTGCTTGAACGACAGCGGCGCCATCGGGTCGATGATCACGCGGGTCAGCCGCGAGACGTCGAGCAGGCCCTCCTCGAGGTCGAAGCTCCAGGTGCGGTTCTGCTGCGCCATCAGCCGCCGCTGCAGGCGGTTGGCGAGGCGGGCGACGACGTTGGAGAGGTGCGCCAGTTGCTGATCGAGATAGGCGCGCAGCCGCGTCAGCTCCTCGGCGTCGCACAGTTCCTCGGCCGAGACGATCTCGTCGTGCGCCGTGGTGTAGACCTTGTAGGCGGGCTCGGGCCTGCCGGCGTCCTTGAGATCCGGCCGGGCGGGGCGGTCGCCTTCGC
Source organism: Caulobacteraceae bacterium (assembly GCA_035504785.1). Taxonomy (GTDB): domain Bacteria; phylum Pseudomonadota; class Alphaproteobacteria; order Caulobacterales; family Caulobacteraceae; genus Acaudatibacter. Next base: position 5,350 of record DATJRL010000451.1, on the reverse strand, counting down.
CGGTTTCCAGTTCGTCGTCCGAGGGCTCGGCGTTCTCGTCCTCCTCGGCCTCGGTCATGGTGCTTTCCGAGGTCTCGCTCTCGCGATGCGTCTTCTCGGAGTCGTCCAGCGTGGCGCTTTGCGGGGACTGCTCCTCGCCTTCGCCTTCGCCGTCGTTGCTGGCGTCGGCCTCGCCGTCCTGGCTCTCGTCGTCCTCCACGTCCTGGTCGGGCGCGTCGGAAAGGTCGTCTCCCAGCTCCATGTCGCGCACGATGGCCCGGGCGATGCGCGCGAAAGCCCGCTGGTTCTCCAGACTCGTCGTCAGCCGGTCGAGGTCGGCGCCGGCCTTGGCCTCCACTTCGGCCCGGAAGGAGTCGACCAGCGCCCGGGCGGCCGGCGGCGGCGCTTCGCCGGTCAGGCGCTCGCGCGCCATCAGCGCCAGCACGTCCGCCATCGGCGGCGGCGCGGCCGGGTCGACCAGACGGTCGAGCCCCTTGCGCTGGATGTTGTAGTCCCAGACGGCGGCGAGGTTGTCGCGCACGCCGCCCAGCGCGTTCGACCCGATCGCCTCGATCCGCGCCTGTTCCAGGGCGTCGTAGACCTGCTGCCCCTCGATCGACTTCGGCCGCGCGCGGCTGTGGGTCGCCTCGTCGTGGTGGGCGACGCGCAGCGCCAGCTGATCGGCCAGCCCGCGAATGCGGGTGGTCTCGGGGCCGGAAAGCTCGCGCGGCGGATGCGGCAGCACGGCGCGATGCCCCGACAGGCTCGGACCATCGCCGGAGAACACCACCTCCAGGTCGGGCTGCTCGGCCAGCGAGCGCGCGGCGTGGGCCAGCGCGCGCTTGAAGACTTCGGTAGGGCTCTCGCGTTGCGACATAGCCCCAGGTCTTATCGCCTGGACCCGTCCGGCGAAACCCTCCCGCTCGGCAGACCAGCCAGGATCACCCTGTGGGCTTGGCGGGGGGTGCGGGGCTGGGGGGCGCGGCGTCGCTCTTCAGCGGCTCCAGGCGCCAGGTGCGGCCGTCGGGGGACTTGGCTTCGTAGGAGCCGCCGGCCGCGGCGGCGGGGAAGGTGACGATGGTCTGGGCGTTGGCGTCGGTCAGCACGATGCCGCCCTTGTCGTCCAGCGCCCACGCGGCGACGGACCTCAGCGCCGGAAAGGCGCGGCGGCAGGCGAGCGGCGCTTTCAGCGCATAGCCGGCGAAGCTGGCCTCCCGGGTGAAGGTGAGGGTGCAGGCGACCTTGCCGCCGACTTCGCTGAGGCGCCAGTCGCCCACGGTGCGGCCCGGGTCGATGGCGGCGATCGCGGCGCTGCAGAGCGCCGCGGCGCCGGCCGCGAGGGCTGCAACAAGGAGGACGGGTTGACGCATTCGCGCACGTCTCCGATCCCCCGACGCAGGACCTTAGACGCTTCGCGTCGCGGCGCCAACGAGCGGTCAGGACCGCTCGATGATCGCGCTGAGGGAGAAGGCTTGCTTGGCGCTTTCCTCGATGAGACGTCGCGCCAGCTCGCGCGCGCCGACCGGATAGAGATCGCCCCCCTCGGCGATCTCCGTGGAAAGGCGGCCCACTTCGACCAGAGCGGCGTTCAGCAGGTCCAACTGCTGATGGGCCAGTTCGCGGGCTTCGTCCTGGAGCCGGCGGATGCGGGCCGCTGGGGATTCCCGGTCGGTGGACGGGAGGACGACGAGATGGCTTGCGGACATGGGAACACCCCTTGCACACGAAGAGCGCCGCGCCGTGGCCCTCACCAGACCGGCGCCTTCGTTCATTCCTTCAAATCGTGGTCCGGCCTCGCTAGTTCCATAAGCAGCGAGGTTAACCTTTCGTGCGTGGCTTTTTGGCCACGCTCGCCCGGGCGCAAGGCCGCCGAGGCGCCCGTCGCGGGTTTACTCGGCGGGCTAGCATGGTTATGCGGCCGCCCCATGCCGCGCCTGGAACAAGGTTGCCCGTCGAACGCCAACGCCCACGTGGGGCGGCGGGGTTGGCGCGCGCGTCCGTAAGACGCCGGCGATCCTCCGGCGGCCCCACCTGAAGAGGTCGGGGCCGAGCCAGGCGAAGGTTCCCGTCCTCTTCTTCGACCAAGAAGGACGAGACCCATGACCGAACTCCAACCCGACGAGCGATTGCCCTTGCCGCCCGCGCTGACCACGGAGCGGCTGACCCTGCGCCCGATGCGCCTGGCCGATGCGCCGGCGCTCCAGCGCCTGTTCGACGACTGGGAGGTGGTCAAGCACCTCAACGCCCACGTGCCGTGGCCCTATCCCGACGATGGCGCGGAAACCCACATCCGCACCAGTCTGGAAAAGCGCGACCGCTACTACTGGACCCTCACGTTCCGCGGCGCCGAGGACGAGCCGCTGGGCCTGATCTCCATCCGGCCCGACCTCGGCGACGAAGGCGAGCAGCGCGGCTTCTGGCTCGGGCGGCCCTACTGGGGTCGCGGCCTGATGACCGAGGCGGCGGAGCGCGTGACCCGGCACGCCTTCGTCGATCTCGGCTGGCCGCACCTCTGGCTCGGCAACGCCGAGGCCAACACCGCCTCGCACCGGGTGAAGGAGAAGCAGGGCGCGCGGATCATGGATCGTGTCCCCATCCGGACGGTTTCGGGAGATGCGATCAAGGTGGTCTGGCTGCTGCCGCGCAGCGACTGGCTGGCGCGCCACCCCGAGATCGCGCCGGAGGGCTGCGCGTCGGCGCCCACACCGGAGCGGTTTCCGGAGCGGCTCCGCATGCCCGAGACGCCGATGCTGGAAAGCGAGCGGCTGATCCTGCGGCGCATCCGCGAGAGCGACGCGCCGGCCATCCAGCGCGATTTTCCCCACTGGGAGGTCGTGCGTCACCTCAATGCGCACGTGCCCTGGCCCTATCCCGCCGACGGGGCCGCGACCAACATGATCGAGTCGATGCGGGCGTACGCCGCCCGCGAGAAGTGCTTCTGGGCGATCACGCTGAAGGGCGGCGGCGACGAGATGATCGGCCGCATCGACCTCTGGGCCGATGACGGGCTGAGCCGCGAGCAGCGCGGTTTCTGGCTGGCGCGGGCGCACTGGGGCCGGGGCCTGATGACCGAGGCGGCCGAGCGGGTGACCGAGTACGCCTTCGTCGAACTCGGCTGGCCGCACCTCTGGCTCTGCAACGCCGAAGACAATGCCGCCTCGCACAGGATCAAGCAGAGGCAGGGCGCGACGCTGATCGACCGCACCCCGGCCCGATACGTGAGCGGCGAAGGCGTGCGGGTGACCTGGCTGCTGCGGCGCGACGCCTGGCTGGCGCGGCGCGGCGTCGGCGCGCACGCGAAAGGGTCAGGCGGCGCCGCCTGACCCTCCGGGTCGTGCCAGCATCCAGGCGAAGCGGGGTCGGGCGTCCGCCGGACCCGCGCCGAGCCTCAGTGCTTGTGGTGCGGCCTGTCGCCGTCGGTGATGTCGGCGATGCGACCGTCGATCAGTTCGCCGCCCGCCGAGGAGACGATCTCGCCCGCGTCCTGCTGGCCCTTCTTGGCCTGATGGTGCGGGGCGTTGAGGTGTTCCTGGAAGTTGTCCTTGTCTTCCGGGGCCGGCTTCTTCTCGTCGGACATCTGACGTCTCCGATTGCGTTCAGCCCCAGGATCGCACGGCCCAGCAGGCGTGTCAGCCCTAAAGCGCCAGCCGTCGGCCAGGCGCCCGCCACAGGCCGCCCTGCCCACGGCGCGGGATGAGAAATCGAGGGTATTGACGCCATGGATTAAAAATCTTAAGTTCAGAATGAATAAAGTTGATCCGGGCCGATGCCGCGCACCCAACTCTCCGACTGGCAGGAACTCACCAGGCTCACCGGCGGGCAGTCGTTCGTGGTCGAGCGGGTGCGGCTGGCGGGCAAGGACATCGCCATCGAGGGGGCGTTCGCGCCGCCGCAGCTGGCGCGGCTCTCGGCCGAGGACCAGGTGTTCGTCGCCGCCTTCGTGCGCAGCCACGGCTCGATCAAGGAGATGGAGCAGATGTTCGGCGTCAGCTATCCGACGGTGAAGGCCCGCCTCGCCCGCATCTCCGAGAGCCTCGAGTTCATCGACGAGAGCCCGGCGCCGGCCCGGTCCGACGTGCTGGACCGCCTCGCCGCGGGCGAGATCACACCCGAAGAAGCCATCAGCGCCCTGGAGGATCGGACATGAGCCTCGCGCTATTCCGCTCGACCTTGCGTTCCGCGGTGCGCGACGCGCAGGGCGATGACGACGCCCCCGCCGCGCCGTCCGGCCCGCGCCCTCAGACCGCCCTGCGGCTCGTCTCCGCCGACGACCTTCGCCGCATCGCCCGCGGCGAGATCAGCCTCGACGAAGCCCTCGCGGCCCTCAGGGCCCCGTCAGGAGCCGCGTCATGATCGAACCGGCCATATCTCCCTCGACGCCCCGCCGGGGCGAACTCCTCGATGGCGGCGGCCGGCGCCGCAAGCGCCAGCGCGTGCGGGTGCATCGACGCACGGAGGTCTCGGGCCCTGTGCGCATCGGGCTCTGGCTGCCGCTGACCCCGCTGTGGGTGCTGCTGGCGCCGTTCGCGCTGCTGCTCGCGCCGCTGCTGTCGCTGTCGCGGCGGACGCGCGGGGTCAATCCCTTCCGCGCCGTGCTCTCGATCGGCGCCGTGCTCTTCGCCCTGTCCGGAACCGACGTCGCCGTCACCGCGCCGGGCGCCCGCATCCGCATCCGCATCTTCTAGAACAAGGACCTCACGCCATGAACGAAGACCGCAAGCGCGTTCTCGCCATGCTGGCCGCCGGCAAGATCACCGCCGAGGAGGCCGAGCGGCTCCTGGACGCCATGAGCCGGAGCAACGGCGACGTCGCGACGATGTCGCCGCCCCGCTCCAATGGCGCGCCGAAGTACTTCCGCGTCGAAGTGAACGCCCTCGACGACGGCGACCCCACCACGGTCAACGTGCGCATCCCGGTGGCGCTGCTGCGCGCCGGCGTCCGTCTCAGCGCCCTCATCCCGCCCAAGGCGCGCGACGAGGTGAACCAGGCCCTGGCCCGCGAGGGCATCCCGTTCGACATCAACCAGATCAAGCCCGAGAACCTCGACGAGCTGATCGATCACCTCAGCGATTTCTCCGTCGACGTCGACAGCGGCCAGGCCAAGGTGCGGGTGTACTGCGAGTAGCCCGCCTGAGAGGAACCCTCCCCCGTGAGGGGAGGGTGGTGAGCCGCGCGGAGCGGGACGAACCGGGTGGGGGTCTCTCTCCGCCACCCAGCTCTGGCTGGCAGACCCCACCCCCAACCCCTCCCCTCAAGGGGGAGGGGCTTACAGGTTGAACAGGGCCGGGTCGCCGCCCTCGGCGGCGGTGTTGACGCTGATCGTGCGTTCGACGGCGAAGCGGCTGAGCGCGTAGGGCCCGCCGGCCTTTGG
>DATJRL010000450.1:0-6194 GCA_035504785.1 Caulobacteraceae bacterium | reverse complement strand
TCCAGCGTGTGGGCGAAGCATTGGGCCAGGAAGGTCTTGGCCGTGCCGGGCGGCCCTTCCAGCAACACGTGGCCGCCGGCCATCATGGCGGTGAGCATGAGGTCGACGGTGTCGGCCTGCCCGACCACGGCCCTGGCGATTTCGCGGCGCATGGCGTCGGCGAGGCTCTTCACGTCACTGACGTTCACGCGTCATCTCCAGTCTCCAATGGTACAGGCGTCGGGCGACCGCGGTCAGGCCCGCGCGGTCGCGGACACCCCCGGCCAAGGCGGTCAGCAGGCCGAGGCTGTCCCCCTCCTCGCGGCGGCTGACGCGGTCGAGGAACGCCGTGAGGTCGTCGCCGGTCAAATCGCGCGGCGCCCCGATGGCGCGCGCCGCGGCGGCCCGGGTCAGGGCGGCGTAGCGCGGCGCCATCTTCGGCTCGCGATGCGCCAGGCGGATGAGCTGGGCGGAGTTGTCGACCAGGCCCTCCTTGCCGAGGGCGAAGGCGCGCGTCGGCCGGCGCATGGGTCCGAAGCGGAACAGCGACTGCCAGACCGCGAGCGCCAGGGCCGCGAGCACGCAGAGGGTGACGCCGACGAAGGGCGGCTGGAAGATGAGCTTCAGGGCGCTTCGGTCGATCTTGTAGCCGTTGAGGGTGAGGTCGAAGATGATCGGACCGTCGCCTTCGCGCAGGCGGCTGACGATCTGGGTCGCCGCGGCGAAGGTGTTCAGGTCGCGGAGGCCCTGGGTGTTCAGGAGGTCGGGATCGGCGAGCACGAACACCCGGCTGGCGGGCGCCTCGGCCATCACCACCGCGCCGGTCTCGTCGGTCAGCACCGGCGTCCAGCCCGGCGCCTTCAGCGTCTGCAGCGAGTCGATCGGGCCGGGCGTCAGGGTCACGCCCTCGAACGCCGTGTCGGCGGCGCCGGTCAGCGCGTGGCGCACGGCGCCCGCGGCGCGGGCGACGCCGACCTTCGCCATCATGTCGTCGTGCGGCATCGCCAACGAGGGGAGCAGGCCCGCCTTGCGCGCCCAGTTGAGATGGTCCGGGTCCCGCGAGACCGTCCATTTGGGCAGGACCACCAGGATCGGCCCGCCGAAGCCGATGGATGAGATGTCGTTGTCGCCGCCAGGCTCGAGCGTGGCGATCACCAGACCTTCGGTGCTGCCCTTGGGCAGGGCGGCGCGGTTGATCAGGGTCGGCGTTGCGTCCTCTCGGATCGCCGCCTCCAGTCCGGCGAAGCCGATGGCGCACTTGGCGTAGACGTTCGGCCGGCAACTGGCGTCGTGCATCAGATCGCCGGCATAGGTGATCAGGGTGACGAAGGCCGAGAAGGCGAAGAGACCCACCAGCGCCAGCACGATCCCCGTGCGCGGCGAGAACAGGGGCTGGCCGCGGTCGACGCCGGCGACGCTCACGCCCAGGCTCCGGGGAAGGCGAACTGTTCGTAGGCCTGGCGGCACTCGGCGAAGCCGGCGGCGTCGACCTCGCGGCCGCCGAACAGGCTGCGCTCCACCACCTCGGCGATGAAGGCGAAGGTGGACCTGGCGGCGCTCGGCAGGTCGTCCAGCCGAGCGATCTCGCGGGCGGTGTAGGCTGGCTGCACCAGGCGGGGCCGGCGGCCCTCGATGTCGTCGATGCTGCGATGAAGCAGGATCCGCGCCGCCTCGGCGTAGCGACCCTCCGCGGCCAGGCGGTCCGCGTCCTCGAGCAAGGCTCGCGCGGCGGCGGCGTCGGGACGCCAGTCGACCGGGGCGAGCCTCGGCGGAGCGCGTCGTCTCCGAAGGCTCGGCCAGCGGGTGCGAGCGATCTCCATGGCGATGAAGATCACGAGGGCGACCACGGCCAGCGCGACGAAGCCCCAGAAGACGTAGCCGAGCAGGTGGACGACGCCCGCGAGGAACTGGATCAGCGGCTTCAGCCAGCCCAGGTTGGGCGGCGGCTTCGGCGGCGGCGGCGCGGTGAAATCGAACTGGAGGGACCTGTCCTGGAGCAGCCGCGCGTGCGCGGCCCGCAACGCGCCGGCCGACGGCGTCCCGCCCGCGAACAGACCCGGCTGGGCCGCCAAACCCTAGCTCCCCCGAAAGACGACGCGCACGGCGACCATCTTTAAGGAGATCATGCCCGAGCCTCAACGCGAAGTGAACATCACGCCCAATCGTGCGTGGTTCGAGACGCGCTCTACGAGCGCTCCTCACCATGACGAGAAGTGGCGCGGTCCAATAACTTCGTCATCCTGAGGAGCCGGCGCGAGCGGGCGTCTCGAAGGACTAACGCGGCAGCAGGCTCTCGCCGGTGAGGAACTCGTCGACGGCTCTAGCGCACTGGCGACCCTCGCGGATCGCCCAGACCACCAGCGACTGGCCCCGGCGCATGTCGCCGCAGGCGAACACCTTGGGGGCCGACGAGCGGTAGTCGTCGGTGTTGGCCTTGACGGCGCCGCGAGCGTCGAGCTCGACGCCCGCCTGCTCGACCAGCCCCTCGCGGCGTGGACCGACGAAGCCCATGGCGAGCAGCACGAGGTCCGCCGGGAGGGTGAATTCGCTGCCGGGTACGATGCTCATCGTCAGCCGGCCGTCGGCGCCGGGCGCCCAGTCGACGCGGGCGCAATCGATCGCCTCGACGCGATCCTTGCCGACGATGCGAACGGTGGTCACCGCGAAGTCGCGATCGACGCCTTCTTCGTGCGACGAGGAGGTGCGCAGCTTCAGCGGCCAGTCCGGCCAGACCAGCGCCTTGTCCTCGCGCTCGGGCGGCATGGGGACGATCTCGAGATTGGTGACGGTCAGCGCGCCCTGGCGGTTGGACGTGCCGATGCAGTCGGAACCGGTGTCGCCGCCGCCGATCACCACGACGTGCTTGCCCTTGGCGCTGATCGTCCCGCTCGGCGCGGCAACGTGCTCGGGATCGCCGGCGACGCGCTTGTTCTGCTGGGTGAGGAAATCCATGGCGAAATGCACGCCCGGCAACTCGCGGCCCGGCGCCACGAGGTCGCGCGGGGCTTCGGCGCCGCCGGACAGCACCAGGGCGTCGTAAAGGCCGAGCAACTCCTCGACCGAGACGTCCTTGCCGACCTCGACGCCCGGCCGGAACGTCACGCCCTCGGCTTGCATCTGCGCCATGCGGCGGTCGACGAGGTGCTTCTCCATCTTGAAGTCCGGGATGCCGTAGCGGAGCAGGCCGCCGATGCGGTCGCTCTTCTCGAACAGCGTCACCGCATGGCCGGCGCGGGCCAGCTGCTGGGCGCAGGCGAGACCCGCCGGACCCGATCCCACGACGGCGACGCGCCGCCCGGTCGGCGACGCCGAGGGTTGCGGTTCGATCCAGCCCTCTTCCCAGCCCCGATCGACGATCTGGCACTCGATGGTTTTGATGGTGACTGGATTGTCGTCGATGTTCAGCGTGCACGAGGCCTCGCACGGCGCGGGACAGACGCGGCCGGTGAACTCCGGGAAGTTGTTGGTAGAGTGCAGGTTGTCGAGCGCCGCCCGCCACTGGCCGCGATAGACCAGCTCATTCCAGTCGGGGATCTGGTTGTTGACCGGGCAGCCCTGGTGACAGAACGGAATCCCGCAGCTCATGCAGCGCGACGCCTGCGCCGCCAGCTCGGGCTCGGGCAGCGGGTGGACGAACTCCTTCCACGTTTTCAGGCGCGCGGCCGGCTTGTCGTAGCCGCGCTCGCGCCGTTCGATCTCCAGGAAGCCGGTCGGCTTTCCCATCCCATCCGCTCCAAAAACTCTGAGGCTTACTCGGCCGCCACGGCCTTGGCGGCCGCGCGTTCGGCGGCCAGTTCTTCGAGGGCGCGCCGGTAGTCCTTCGGCGTTACCTTCACGAAGGCGGCCAGCGCCTTGTCCCAGCTTGCCAAGAGTTCCGCGGCGCGGGCGCTGCCGGTGTAGAGGTGATGCCGCTCGACCAGGATGCGCAGCCGCTCGGCGTCGAAGCGCAGCGGGTCGCCCATGCCGCTGTTCTCGACGCTGATCGAGCGCTGGCGCGGCGCCTCGTCATCGCGCTCCGGCGGCGGCCCGGCGGTTATCAGCGAGAGGTCGACCATCGCCATGTTGCACAGCCGCTTGAAGCGGCCGTTCGGGTCCCAGACGTAGGCGATGCCGCCGGACATGCCGGCCGCGAAGTTGCGCCCGGTCTCGCCCAACACCGCCACGACGCCGCCGGTCATGTACTCGCAGCCGTGGTCGCCCACGCCTTCGACCACCGCGACGGCGCCGGAGTTGCGCACCGCGAACCGCTCGCCGGCCACGCCCTCGAAGTAGGCCTCGCCGGCGATGGCGCCATAGAGGACGGTATTGCCGACGATGATGTTCTCGGTCGGATCGCGGGGCGTGCCGGCGGGGTGGCGCACCACCACGCGCCCGCCGGAGAGGCCCTTGCCGACGTAGTCGTTGGCGTCGCCGGTGAGCTCCAGCGAGACGCCGCGGGCGAGGAAAGCGCCAAAGCTCTGGCCGGCGTTGCCGGTCAGCTTGACGGCGATGGAGTCCTCCGGGAGGCCCGCGTGGCCGTAGCGCCTGGCGATCTCGCCGGAGAGCATCGCGCCCACCGTGCGGTTGACGTTGCGCACCCGGCGCTCGACCAGCACCGGGCCCTTGCCGTTCAGCGCCGGTTCGGCGGCGGCGATGAATTCGTGGTCCAGCGCGCCGCCAAGGCCGTGGTCCTGTCGATCGCAGTTCCAGAGCGCCTTCGCGCCGCCGGACGGGGCGGCGTAGAGCAGATTGGAGAGATCTATCCCCGCCGCCTTCCAGTGCTCGACCGCGGGACGGGCGTCGAGGCGATCGACCTGACCGATCATCTCCGCAACGCTGCGGAAGCCGAGCCCGGCCATGATCTCGCGCAGCTCTTCGGCGACGAAGAAGAAGTAGTTGATCACGTGCTCGGGCCGGCCGGTGAACTTGGCGCGCAGCACCGGATCTTGCGTCGCCACCCCCACCGGGCAGGTGTTGAGGTGGCACTTGCGCATCATGATGCAGCCGGCGGCGATCAGCGGCGCGGTGGCGAAGCCGAACTCGTCGGCGCCCAGCAGCGCGGCGACCGCGACGTCGCGCCCGGTGCGCAGGCCGCCGTCCGCCTGCACGGCGATGCGGGTGCGCAGGCCGTTGAGCAGCAGGGTCTGCTGGGTCTCGGCGAGACCGATCTCCCAGGGCGAGCCGGCGTGGGTCAGCGAGGTCAGCGGCGAGGCGCCGGTGCCGCCCTCGTAGCCGGAGATGGTGACGTGGTCCGCCCGCGCCTTGGAGACCCCCGCTGCGACGACCCCGACGCTGATTTCCGACACCAGCTTCACCGAGATCCGCGCGGCCGGGTTCACGTTCTTCAGATCGTGAATGAGCTGGGCGAGGTCTTCGATCGAGTAGATGTCATGGTGCGGCGGCGGCGAGATCAGGCCGACCCCGGGCGTCGAGTGGCGGACGCGGGCGATGTTCTTGTCGACCTTGTAGCCAGGCAGCTGGCCGCCTTCCCCGGGCTTGGCGCCCTGGGCCATCTTGATCTGGATGTCGTCGGCGTTGACCAGATACTCGGCGGTGACGCCGAAGCGGCCCGACGCGACCTGCTTGATCGCCGAGCGCATGGAGTCGCCGCCGGGCAGCGGCTTGAACCGGTCCGCCTCCTCGCCGCCCTCGCCGGTGTTGGAGCGGCCGCCGATGCGGTTCATGGCGATGGCGAGCGTGGTGTGCGCCTCGCGGCTGATCGAGCCGAAGCTCATCGCACCGGTGGAGAAGCGCTTGACGATCTCGGCGGCCGGCTCGACCTCTTCGAGCGGGACCGGCGTCGGCGCCCACTTGAAGCGCATCAACCCGCGGATGGTCAGCAGCCGCTCGTTCTGCTCGTTGATCGACTTGGCGAACGCCCGGTACTCGTCGGGCAAGGCGCCGCGGACGGCATGCTGCAGCTTGGAGACGCTGTCGGGCGTCCAGGCGTGTTCCTCGCCGCGCAGGCGCCAGGCGTAGGTTCCGCCGACGTCCAGCATGTTGCGGTAGATCGGCGCGTCGCCGTAGGCCGCAGCGTGCCGGCGCACGCACTCCTCGGCGATCTCGGTCAGGCCGGCGCCTTCGATCTTGGTGTCGGTGCCGGTGAAGTACTTGTCGACCAGGGCGCTGGAGAGGCCGACGGCGTCGAAGATCTGCGCGCCGCAATAGGACTGGTAGGTGGACACGCCCATCTTGGACATCACCTTCAGCACGCCCTTGCCCAGCGCCTTGATGTA
>DATJRL010000449.1:0-5725 GCA_035504785.1 Caulobacteraceae bacterium | reverse complement strand
TCGCGCACGACGCCGGTGCCGCCCGGATAGAAGAAGACGCCGTGTTTCAGGCCGTGGGAGACGATGCGGTTGGTGATCCGCTCCTCCGGGGCGAACGGCTCGAGGGTGTCGCGGTCGCGGACGATCTCCAGCGCCTGCAAGAGGCCCTTGCCGCGGATTTCGGCGACGTTGGGGTGCTGGCCGAGGCGGGCGTGAAGCTGGTCGGCGAGCCGCGCGCCCTGGATCTTCGCCCGCTCCACCAGGTTCTCGCGCTCCAGGATGGTCAGCACCGCGTCGGCGGCGGCGCAGGCCGAGGGCAGCGCCGCGAAGGTGTGGAACATCACGTCGTAGCCGTTCTCGATCAGCGGCGCGGCGACCTCGCGCGAGGCGAAGACGCCGGTGATCGGCGCATAGCCGCCGGCCAGGCCCTTGCCGCCGACCATGAGGTCGGGCGTCACGTCCCAGTGGTTCACGCCGAACTTGGCGCCCGTGCGGCCGAAGCCGGTCATCACCTCGTCGACGATCATCAGGATGCCGAACTCGTCGCACAGGGCGCGGACGCCGGGCAGGTAGTCGTCGGGCGGCACGATGGCGCCGCCGCTGGAGCCGGTCATGGGCTCGACCACCAGCGCCGCGACCGTGTCCGGCCCCTCCGCTTCGATGGCGGCGCGGGTCGCCTGAACGTAGTAGGCGCCGGCGTCTGGATGGTGGGCGCCCAGCGGACAGCGCAGCGGCCAGGGCGTCGGGACCGATGGAAAGCGCTGCACGAAGCCCTCCAGGCCGCGCTTGCGCGACTGGTGGCCGGAAAGACCGACCATGGCGATGGTGGTGCCGTGGTAGGAGAGCGCGCGCGACATCACCTTGATCCGCCTGGTCTCGCCCTTCGCGGCAAAATGGGTGAGCGCGATTTTGACGGCCGCCTCGTTGCCCTCCGAGCCGCCGCAGGTGAAGTGGTGGTGGTGCAGGCCGTCGGGCAGCCAGCGCTCGCGCAGACGCCGGGCCAGGGCGTCGCGCTCCTTGGTGCGCCAGGTCGGCACCACGAAGGTATTGCCCCGCGAGGCCTTGGCGATCGCCTCGGCGACCTCGGCGCGGCCGTGCCCGACGTTGGTGACGATCGCGCCGCCCGCCGCATCGAGGATGCGCTGCCCGTCGTCGCGGATCAGCCAGGCGCCGTCGCCGTCGACGATCAGCGGCCCCGAGCCTGGGATGAACGGCCAATCGGCAACGACGTCGACGCTCGTCATGGAATCTCCTTGGGTCTCGGGAATCGGAGCCTTAGCACCTTGTGCTTCGCGTCTCGACCATGGCTCGTGCGCCGCGGCGGTGCTAGCGACGCAACGTGCATACGCCTTGGTCCGAATCGGCCGTCGCCCTCGTCGCGGCAGGCGCTGTTGTCGGCATCGCCGTCACCGCCGTGGTGGTCGTGGTCGTCGCCCTCAGCCACGCCCGCGTTCGCCGCCAGCGCGACGACGAGAGGCATGTGACCCGTTCGGAGCCGATCCCCGCTGGCGACGATCGGCTGGGTCGGCGCCATGGCGGCGTCCCAGGCGCTCGCGAGAGGGAGAAGGCGCCGGACCGCCAGCGCGGACTCTAGTTCCGCGCCTGGTCCACCAACTTGTTCTTGGCGATCCAGGGCATCATGGCGCGGAGGCGGGCGCCGACTTCCTCGATCGGGTGCTCGGCGTTCTTGCGACGGATGGCGTTGAAGGTGGGCTTGCCGGCGCCGACTTCCACCATCCAGTCGCGCACGAAGCGGCCTTCCTGGATGTCGGCGAGGATGCGCTTCATCTCGGCCTTGGTCTCGGCCGTCACCACCCGCGGGCCGGAGACATATTCCCCGAACTCGGCGGTGTTGGAGACCGAGTAATTCATGTTGGCGATGCCGCCCTCGTAGATCAGGTCGACGATCAGCTTCACCTCGTGCAGGCACTCGAAGTAGGCCATCTCCGGCGCATAGCCGGCCTCGACCAGGGTCTCGAACCCGGCGCGGATCAGCTCCACCAGGCCGCCGCAGAGCACGCTCTGCTCGCCGAACAGGTCGGTCTCGCACTCCTCGCGGAAGGTGGTCTCGATGATGCCGGAGCGGCCGCCGCCGATGGCGGAGGCGTAGGCGAGGCCGAGGTCCAGCGCGGCGCCGGTGGCGTTCCGGGCGACCGCGATCAGGCACGGCACGCCGCCGCCCTTCTGGTACTCGCCGCGCACGGTGTGGCCGGGACCCTTCGGCGCCACCATCAGCACGTCGATCGAGGCCTTCGGCTCGATCAGCTGGAAGTGGATATTGAGCCCGTGGGCGAAGAGCAGCGCCGCGCCGTCGCGGATGTTGGGCGCGATCTCGGCCTCGTAGATGCCGCGCTGCAACTCGTCGGGCGCCAGGACCATGATCATGTCGGCCCACTTGGCGGCGTCGGCGACGGTCATCACCTTCAGGCCCTCGGCGTCGGCCTTCTTGGCGGACGCCGAGCCGGGGCGCAGCGCCACCGCGATGTCGGTCACCCCGGAGTCGCGGAGGTTCAGGGCGTGGGCGTGGCCCTGCGAGCCATAGCCTACGACGGCGATCTTCTTGTCCAGGATGCGGGCAAGGTCAGCGTCGCGATCGTAGTAGACGCGCATCGATCAATCTCCAGAGGCGAGCCCGGGCGACGGCGGAGCCGTCCCCGAGCGAAGGGCCGCTATCGATAGGTTTTTGGCGCGCCCGTCAAGGCGTGGTTCGAGACGCCCCCGGAGCGCGGGTCCGGGGGCTCCTCACCATGACGATGAGGGGGGAAAGCCACCCCTTTTCGTCATCCTGAGGCGCCCGCGCCAGCGAGCGTCTCGAAGGACGCAAGCTTCAATAGAAGACGCCGCTGTAGACCGAGAGGATCTCGCCGGTCCAGATATCGACCAGCACCGCGTCCGGCCCCTCGCGCACCCACTCGCAGCCGATGGGCGGCGGCGGCAGGTCGTAGATCCCCCAGTTCAGGTAGTACTGCGGCAGGAACCAGCCGAAGGGCAGGTACATGCCATAGGCCCAAGACCGGTAGTACCAGCCGGATGGGCGCGACCAGTTAGCGACGTGGAAGCGATTGGTCACCACCACATGCTGCTGGAAAGCGCCCGGGCGATAATAGGTCCGGCCCTGGTCGGCGGGCCGAAGCGCGTGCTGGCGGAACTGCAGGCCTTGCGGGTGACCCTGGGCGCCCGGCCGACCGCCGGTTTGTTGGGTGAAGGTGCCGTGACCGGCAGGTCCGCCCGCCTGGCCGGCGACCGGAGGCCCGCCGCCCGGACGTTGGCCGCCCACCATGGTCGACTGCGCGTGAACGCCGCCGGCGCCTTGCAGCGGGCCGTGGACGCCCGCCGGCGCGTGCTGACCGCCTTGCGGGGCGTGCTGACCGCCCTGCGGCGCATGTTGGCCGGCTGGGTGGCCCTGTTGGCCCGGCTTGCCGTTGTTCTGATCCCCGCCCTGCGGCTGCGCCAGAGCGGCGGCGCCGCCCGCGGCGAGGACCAGGGCCAGAGCCGCC
Organism: Caulobacteraceae bacterium; assembly: GCA_035504785.1. Classification (GTDB taxonomy): domain Bacteria; phylum Pseudomonadota; class Alphaproteobacteria; order Caulobacterales; family Caulobacteraceae; genus Acaudatibacter. The sequence goes on along the minus strand of DATJRL010000449.1, from coordinate 2,249 downwards.
GTCGTCAAGTATCGCATCGAAGCGCTCCCTATTGGGCGCCGATCACGCCCGATTTGGTTGTTTCCAGTTCCGAACCTGGCGGGTTCACCATGAACCGCCCTTGAACGGGATCAAGTCCTCCGGTTCAGGTTGAGTTCCATTGTCCGCTCGCCAAGTTTGACGCCATGACCGCCCATCCCGCCGACATCACGACCTTCTGGCGCGAAGCCGGACCGAAGCGGTGGTTCGAGAAGAGGCCCGCGTTCGACGACGCCATCCGGGTGAAGTTCGAGGCGACCCATCACGCCGCGGCGCGCGGCGAGTACGACGACTGGACCCGGACCGCCGAGGGCGCGCTGGCGCTGCTCATCCTGCTCGACCAGTTTCCCCGCAATCTGTACCGCGACTCCCCCCACGCCTTCGCCACCGACCCACTGGCCCGCAGGGCGGCGCGCGAAGCCCTCGAGCGGGGGCACGACAAGGCGGTCGAGCCCGCGCTGCGCGGCTTCATGTACCTGCCCTTCGTCCACTCGGAGGACCCGGCGGACCAGGATCTCAGCCTCGCCCTGCACGTAGCGATGGCCCGGGACCTGCACGATCCCGAGCAAACCAAGTGGGCCATCGTCCACCGCGACATCATCGTCCGCTTCGGCCGCTTCCCTCACCGCAACCGCGCCCTCGGTCGGACGACGACGCCGGAGGAGCGGGCGTTCCTCGATGAGGGCGGGTTCGCAGGGTAGCGTCACTTACCCACAACATTTTGTACGCGTTCTTTTTACGTTCTGACACCATGTGGTAAGGGACATCGAACCGGCCGCGAGCCGTTGGGGTCCCGGCGATATGAATGTCGCACTTCAATCATTCTCGCCTGCGCCCGTCCGCGAGTCGGTCGGCGAGCTTCAGTACCTCGCCCTTCTAAGCGACATCCTAGAAGGCGGCGCCGAGCGCGGCGACCGGACCGGGACGGGGACGCTCAGCGTGTTCGGGCGGCAGATGCGCTTCGACCTCGGCGCCGGCTTTCCTCTGTTGACCACCAAGAAGCTGCACCTGAAGTCGATCGTCTACGAGCTGCTGTGGTTCCTGCGCGGCGAGACCAATGTGCGCTGGCTGCGCGAGCGCGGCTGCACGATCTGGGACGAGTGGGCCGACGCCGAGGGCGAACTGGGGCCGGTCTACGGCAAGCAGTGGCGCTCGTGGGCCGCGCCGGACGGACGCGTGATCGATCAGATCGCCGCCGTGCAGGCCTCGATCCGCAGCAATCCCGAGAGCCGCCGCCACCTGGTGAGCGCCTGGAACCCCGCGGACGTCGACGACATGGCGCTGCCGCCCTGCCACTGCCTGTTCCAGTTCTACGTGGCGGAGGGCCGGCTCTCCTGCCAGCTCTACCAGCGCTCGGCGGATGTGTTCCTGGGCGTGCCGTTCAACATCGCCAGCTATGCGCTGCTGACTCTGATGATGGCCAAGGCGACGGGGCTCGAGCCGGGCGAGTTCGTGCACACGCTGGGCGATGCGCATCTCTACCTGAACCACATCGACCAGGCGAAACGGCAGTTGACCCGCGAGCCATACCCGATGCCGACGATCCGCCTAGCCGACCGGGGCGACATCTTCGCCTTCGGTGAGGACGACGTGGAGCTGGTCGGGTATCGGTCGCACAAGTCGATCAAGGCGCCGATCGCGGTCTGAACGTTGGCGGTGCAAATCACCCTTGGCCCCGTGGCGCGGGCGCGGAACGGCGTCATCGGCCGCGGCGATCGCCTGCCCTGGCGGCTGAAGACCGACCTGCAGCGCTTCCGCGCGCTCACGATCGGCAAGCCGATCCTCATGGGCCGCAAGACCTGGGAGAGCTTCCCGCGCCGCCCGCTGCCCGGCCGCCTCAACCTGGTGCTGACCCGCGATCCCAGGTTCGAGGCCGAGGGCGCGGTGATCTGCAACCACTTCACCGAGGCGCTGGAGATCGCGCGAGAACAGGCGGCGGAGGACGGCAAGGACGAGGTCTGCGTCATCGGCGGCGCCGACCTCTTCGCCCTCGCGCTGCCGAAGGCCCGGCGCATCTACCTCACCGAGGTCGAGGGCGATCCGGAGGGCGACGTCGTGATGCCGGCGATCGATGAATCCGGCTGGCGTGAGGTGCGCCATGAGGCCGTGCCGGCGGGGGCCGAGGACGAGTACCCGACGGTGTTCCGGGTGCTGGAGCGTTAGCGACTGCTCCTCCCCAGCGAGCGGAGCGATGCGGGGGAGGTGGCGCGCGGAGCGCGACGGAGGGGGGC
>DATJRL010000448.1:0-10670 GCA_035504785.1 Caulobacteraceae bacterium | reverse complement strand
GTCCGCCAGCTGAAGCTGAAGGCGGGCCTCGCGGCGAACCACTGGTCGAAGAGTTTCGAAGCCTATCGGTTCACGACGGAGAGCTTCGGGGCGGCTTAGCGTGGGTCGGAGATGGTGCGTTTACGGCTATATCGTACGCTTAGCAGTCAGGCTGGACCCCGCTTTCCCGACGGATGGAGGGTACGATGGTTGCTCTACCGTGGTTGCTCGTCGCAGCGCTCTTCGTGGTGTTGGTATTCGTCCACGGGCTATACCGGATGGGCCTGCACGACCGCCACAACCTCGCTCAATTTGCATTCCTGCTGATGCTTGAGCCTAAAGTGTACGAGCTGCAGCGAGGTAATTTCATCAGATTAGTCCGCCATGCAGAGGCTCGGGACGCTGCGAGCTTAGGAACAATACTGCTATTTTACCTATAACGTCATGCAAAGCGGGTGTGAGGCGACTTGACTGGTCAGATTGCTGAACGGTGTTGGCAGATAATGCACGGAGCTGCCGATCCGCCCGAGCACGACGTATTCTTAGGAGTGCCCCAATGGCTCGGGGGCTTGTCGGAATCGGATGAGAAAACAGCCCTTAGGTTGATCGAAGAGTTGTCCCATCCGACAGATATCATGGCAGAGTTCAGGTCGATGTTCTCCGGCATGCGTACATCGAGCGACGCGCTTGACGAACTGGCGTCGCTACTAGTCGCGGAAGGGGCGGTCGCCGATACCTTGAAGCGCCACGGCCTTGCGGGAGAAGCAGCAAAGTCTAAACTCATCGAGTTAAGCATTAGCCTGTACGCGGGCGGCGCGAATTGGCCAGTGCGCGGTGTCCCTTTCTCGATTTCCGCTCTTTGCACCCCGAAGTATCTCGATCGAGTGTTGGTTGCGCAATCCAGGGGTGTCGGCAATATGATGTTGGAAAAGGTGGCGTGGATCTTGTCTCAAGGTGACGAGAACGCCTTTCAACGCTGCGGTCTCTGATGAAAGTTCACCGGGAACTAGCGGGCCCGAACACGTGGCGCTCTCGCCCTTTGGCGCTCTCGCCCTATGGCGCTCAAGGATCGCGGCCTGCGAGAAGAATATAGCGACACCCTACCTAAAGGGACTGAACTCACGCTGCAGCCCTTTGCACGCTCACTTCGACGTGCAGTCCGGCCGCCGCCAGCATGTTCACCAAGGTATCCAGGCCAAACAGTTCGATCTTGCCACGCATGAGGTCGGACACGCGCGGCTGGGTGACGCCGAACAGTTTGGCGGCTTGGCCCTGGCTCAAGCCTTCGCTGGCGATGTGGTCCTTCAGCGCGATCATCAGCGAGGACCGCAGTTTCATGTTTTCGGCCTGTGCGCGCGTGTCTTCGATTGCGTCCCACACGCTGGCGAAGCGTTCGCTGCTCATCAGCCTAGCTCCTTCAGCAAGTCCTTGTAGCGAAGATCGTCCAACGCGCCTGCCCGAAACTCCATGGGAGTAACGCGCTCAGGCATGAATTATACAAAATATTGTATGTCTTCGCAAGGTCTTTTCCCCCCTGTTCACGGGACGCGATGCCTGGCCTCGCTCGGCGGGGTCAGCACTCGGCCATGGCTGGCTTGGCCGATGCCGTTGGCCGCCGCCCGCTTCGCCTCATAGTCCCCCAGCCGCACCGGCAACCGCCTCGCGCCCCAGGCGCCGGGCTTGGCCTCGAACACGCCCGCCACCGGCGTCCCGCAGGAGGCGCAGGCGCCGTGGGCGTCCAGGCGCCAGCGGCCCAGCGTGTGCCAGTCGCGCTCGATCAGGCGTTCGCCGCAGGCGTGGCAGACGGTGGACTGGCGGCCGAGATCGTGGACGTTGCCGACGTAGGCGTAGCGCAGGCCCTCCGCCATCGCGATCCGCCGCGCCATCGCCACCGTCGCCGGCGGGGTGATCGGCTTGTCGAGCATGCGGAAGTCGGGATGGAAGGCGGTGAAGTGCACCGGCGTGTCGGGGCCCAGTTGCTCGACCACCCAGCGCGACAGCGCCGCGATCTCGCCGGCCGAGTCGTTCTCGCCCGGGATCAGCAGGGTGGTGATCTCCAGCCAGACCTTGGTCTGGTGCTTCAGGTATTCCAGCGTGTCCAGCACCGGCTCCAGGTGCGAGCGGGTGTGGCGGACGTAGAAGTCCTCGGTGAAGGCCTTCAGGTCGACGTTGGCGGCGTCGATATGGCGGAAGAACCGCGCCCTCGGTTTCGGGCTCATGTAGCCGGCCGTCACCGCCACGGTCTTCACCCCAACCTCGTGGCAGGCCTCGGCGACGTCGATGGCGTATTCGTAGAAGATCACCGGGTCGTTGTAGGTGAAGGCGACCGACCGGCAGCCGAGCTCGAGCGCGGCGCGGGCGATGGTCTCCGGGCTGGCGCGATCGGCCAGGGTGTCGATCTCGCGGCTCTTGGAGATGTCGTGGTTCTGGCAGAACTGGCAGGCGAGGTTGCAGCCCGCGGTGCCGAAGGACAGCACCGGGGTGCCGGGCAGGAAATGATTCAGCGGCTTCTTCTCGATCGGGTCGACACAGAAACCGGACGAGCGGCCCCAGGTGGTCAGCACGATCTCGCCGCCCTCGGCGGCGCGCACGAAGCACAGGCCCCGTTGGCCCTCCTGCAGCTTGCATTCGCGGGGGCAGACGTCGCAGCGGACGCGGCCGTCGCTCAGGCGCGTGAAGTCCCGCGTCGACAGCGCCCCCGAGGGCAGGAGATCGGTCCGGCTCACGTCGACGATCCTACGCGGATTTCGCCCCGCCTCGCTACCGGGACGGCGCGCCGGCCGACCGTCACGAACAATCGCCGCGAAATCGGCGCTCGCGCGTTATCTCGGGAGTGGCGAGGCGCGCGGCGGCGGCTAAAGATCGCCGCGACGGAGATTCTGTGATGACCAACCCCCTGCGCGATCTGGAAGCGGCCGGCCAGGCCGTATGGCTCGACTACCTGCACCAGGACATCCTGAAGGACGGAACGCTGCGGCGCCTGATCGACGAGGACGGGGTGACGGGGCTGACCTCGAACCCGGCGATCTTCGAGAAGGCCATCGGCGACGGGCATTCGTACGACGCGCGGGTGCGCCAGCTGGCGTTCGAAGGGCCGGCCGAAGGGCTCTACGAGAAGCTCGCCATCGCCGACATCCAGGCCGCCGCGGACATCTTCCGGCCCACGTGGAACCGGCTTGGCGGCAAAGACGGTTTTGTCAGTCTCGAGGTCTCGCCCCGCCTGGCCATGGACACCGAGGCGACCGTCGCCGAGGCGCGGCGGCTGTGGCGCGCGGTGAACCGGCCGAACCTGATGATCAAGGTGCCGGGAACCGGGCCCGGCGTTCCGGCCATCCGCCAGCTGATCGGCGAGGGGATCAACGTCAACGTCACCCTGCTGTTCGGCCTGGGCGCCTACCTGGCGGTGGCCGAGGCGCACGTCGCCGGGCTGGAGGCGCTAAAGGCGGCCGGAAAGGACGTCTCCTCCGTCCACGGCGTGGCGAGCTTCTTCGTCAGCCGCATCGACACCAAGATCGACAAGGCGATCGACCAGCGCCTGGCGAGCCCCTCCACCCAGGAAGCGGACGCATTGAGGGCCCTGCGCGGCAAGGTCGCCATCGCCAACGCCAAGATCGCCTACCAGCACTACCTCAAGCTGGTCGGCGGCGAGCGCTGGCGGACGCTGGCGACGGCCGGCGCGGCCCCGCAGCGCCTGCTGTGGGCCTCCACTGGCGTCAAGGATCCCAGCTACCCCGACACCCTCTACGCCGACGCCCTGATCGGGCCGGACACGGTCGACACGTTGCCGCCCAAGACCCTCGACGCCGTCCGCGACCACGGCAAGGTCGCCCAGAGCCTCACCCACGACGTGACCGGCGCCGAGCGGGTGCTGGCGGAGGCCGAGCGGCTCGGTCTCGACCTCGGCAAGGTCACGGACGAGTTGGTGGTGGAAGGCGTGAAGCTGTTCGCGGACGCCTTCGACGCCCTGCTGAAGGCCGTGGCCGGCAAGCAGGCTCAGCTCGCCACCGCCAGCTAGGAGTTCGAGACATGCAACTCGGCGTCGTCGGCCTCGGACGGATGGGGGGCAATATCGCGCGGCGGCTGATGCGGGGCGGGCATGCGTGCGTGGTCTACGACCGCGACGCGCGCTCGGTGTCCGATGTCGTCGGCGATGGCGCGACGGCCGCGAGGGACCTCGCGGACCTGGTCGCGAAGCTCAGCCGGCCGCGCGCGGTGTGGGTGATGCTCCCGGCCGGCAAGCCCACGGACGACACCATCATGGCGCTAGGCGACTTGCTGGCCGAGGGCGACGTGGTCATCGACGGCGGCAACACCTTCTACCGCGACGACATTCGCCGCGCGAAGGCGCTGGCGCCGAAGAAGATCGACTATCTCGACTGCGGCACGTCCGGCGGCGTCTGGGGCCTCGAACGCGGCTATTGCCTGATGGTCGGCGGCGCTGAGGCCGCCTTCGAGCGCCTGGAGCCGATTTTCCGCAGCCTGGCGCCCGGCCTCGGCGCCATAGCGCGCACCCGCGACGCCGACGCCCGGGCCGAGCAGGGCTACATCCACGCCGGTCCGGTCGGCGCCGGCCACTTCGTCAAGATGGTGCACAACGGCATCGAGTACGGCCTGATGCAGGCCTACGCGGAGGGCTTCGACATCCTGCGCGGCAAGGGCGCCGAGCGCTTGCCCGAGGACGAGCGCTTCGACCTCGACCTTGCCGATGTCGCCGAGGTCTGGCGGCGTGGCAGCGTGGTTTCCTCCTGGCTCCTCGACCTCACTTCCCAGGCGCTGGCCGACGACGCCGCGCTGTCGAAGTTCACCGGCTCTGTGGACGACAGCGGCGAGGGGCGCTGGACGATCGAGGCGGCCATCGAGGAAGCGGTGCCGGCGGACGTGCTGGCGATCGCGCTCTTCGCCCGCTTCCGCTCCCGCCAGGAACACACCTTCGGCGAGCGTCTGCTGTCGGCCATGCGCTTCGGCTTCGGCGGCCACGTGGAGGAAGCCGCGCGCGGCGGCTGATCGGTGCGGGCCGCCGCTACGACGTCTCGCATCGCCTCACTTGGCGATGGTGAGCTGGTTGTCGACTTCGGAGACGCCCTCGTGCGACCAGGCGGCGGCCGCGGCCATCCGGCGCTCGCGCTCGGAGCGCACGGTGCCGGTGAGCCGCACCTTGCCGCCGTCGACCACCACCTTGATCGTCTGCGGATCGAAGAACCAGGAATGGCCGAGCACGTGCTCGACGTCGTCGCTGATCTCTTCGTCGAGCGGCTCCGGGCGTTGATGATCCGACATGGCGAGGTCTCCCAGGTTTCTTTCCGGCCTCAGCCGATCTGCCGCAGCAGCCAGTAGAGCGAGCCGGCGAGCAGGATCGCCGCCGGCAGCGTGAGCACCCACGCCAGGATGATGTTGCGCAGCGTGCCGCCCTGCAACCCGGACCCGTTGGCGGTCATGGTTCCGGCGACGCCGCTGGAGAGGATGTGCGTCGTCGACACGGGCATGGCGTAGTACTGGGCCGCCAGGATGGTGCCCGCCGCGACGATCTCCGCCGCGGCGCCCTGGGCATAGGTGAGGTGGGTCTTGCCGATCCGCTCGCCGACGGTGACCACGATGCGCTTCCAGCCCACCATGGTGCCAAGTCCCAGCGCGATCGCGACGCCCACCTTCACCCACAGCGGGATGAAGCGGGTGCCTCTTTCGAGCTGGCCCTGGAACGCCTTCACCGACGCCGAGGTCCCCTTGTCGAACCCGGTCTTGGCCTTGCCCATCAGCCTGAGCGCGTCGCCCACCAGATACATGTCGTTGCGCAGGTTGGGGGTCGCCGCCGCCGGCACCAGCTTCAGCGACTTGTACTGGCCGACCTGCCGGGCGATGTCGCCGGACACGATGCTCGCGGCCTCGTAGACCTTGGGGTCGGCGACCTTGCGGGTGCGCAGGGCGTCGCCCAGCTCCGCGCGCGCCTGGTCGAGGGTGACGACCGGCGCGCCCGCGGCGTGCGCGGCCAGCGCCGTCTCGGCCGCGGTGGCGGACGCCAGGAAGGCGGGCGTATTCGCGTCCGGCATCGCGCGGTTGAGCGCATAGGCCGTGGGCGCGGCGCCGATCAGGATCAGCATGATCAGCCCCATGCCCTTCTGCCCGTCGTTGCCGCCATGACCGAAGGAGACGAAGGTGCAGGTGAGGATCAGGAGGCCGCGGATCCACCACGGCGGCGGCTCGCCGCGCTTCGGCTCCTGATAGAGCGCCGGCGCGCGGACGATCAGCTTCAGCAGCAGCAACAGGAGCAGCGAGCCGACGAACCCGACGGCCGGGCTGAACAGCAGCGCCTGGAAGACGTTGGTCGCCTGGTTCCAGTCGACGCCGGAGGTCGCCTGCCCCGACGGGGCCAGGAGCTGGTTGGCGAGGCCGACGCCCATGATCGAGCCGATCAGGGCGTGCGACGACGAGTTGGGGATGCCGACGTACCAGGTGCCGAGGTTCCAGATGATCGCCGCCAGCAGCAGGGCGAAGATCATCGCGTAGCCGGCGTGGCTGCCCACCTGCAGGATCAACTCCACCGGGAGCAAGGTGATGATGGCGAAGGCCACCGCGCCGGTGGAGGTGATCACCCCCACGAAGTTCCAGAAGCCCGACCACACCACCGCGATCACCGGATGCAGGCTGTTGGTGTAGATCACCGTGGCGACGGCGTTGGCCGTGTCGTGGAATCCGTTGACGAACTCGAAGCCCAGAGCGATCAGCAGCGCCACGCCCAGCAGGCCGAAGACGGCGAGATTGAGGGCTTCGCCGACGTGCTGGATGTCGTCGTGAACGCTGTAGCCGCAGTAGCCGACCCCCACGATCAACAGGACGAGAAACACGATCCGGGTCGCCATCGGCGCCGGATCGTGCAGCCTGTGCGCACCCGGCGGCGGCGCAGCACCCGCCTCAGCCACTCCTTCAGCCATGTCCTCACCCTCGCCGTCTGACCGACGTTTCGACGCTAGGGCGGCCTTGCCAAAGTTTTGTGACGGTCCAGCTCTCGGTGGGTGGGAGGTTCCGCGAAATCGCTTCGATCGCGCGAGAGCCGGATCTCCGGCTCAGCCGATCCGCGTCCGCTCCAGCATCGCCGCGTCGACCTCGTAGCCCATGCCCGGCGCCTCGCCGAGGTCCAGCCAGCCGTTCGCGTCCGCCGCGAAGGGCCGGAGCATCGGGAAGTCGCGCCGCTGCAGGCTCCACTCCGGCGGATCGTAGGGAAACTCCAGGAACGGCGAGCCGCCGAGGCCGGCCGCCAGGTGGGCGTTGGCGACCACGCCCATGCCGTTGGTCCACGTATGCGGGGTGAAGATCACGCCACGGCTCTGCGCCAGCTCGGCGACGCGACGCACGCCGGTGATGCCGCCGGCCAGCGCCACGTCCGGCTGGATCACGTCCAGGCACTCGCGCAGCACCAGCTCGCGCAGATCGTGCGCCTCGCGGGCCATCTCGCCGCCGGCGATCCGCACGCTGGTTTCGCCCCGCAACCGCCGCATGCCGTCGTAGTCCGCGCGGTGCAGCGGCTCCTCCATCCAGTAGACGTCGAGCCGCTCCAGTTCGCGGGCCACGGGCAGGGCGTCGGCGAGCGTCCAAGGCGCTTCGGTGTCCCAGGGCATGCGCCAGCCCTGGTTGCAGTCGACCATCAGCTCCAGCCGGTCGCCGACGCGGGCGCGCGCCGCCTCCAGGGCGCGGATGTCGTCCCGCCAGTCGCCGCGACGGAAGCGGATCTTCATGGCCGGGAAGCCGGCGGCCAGGAACCTTTCCGCCGCCTCGGCCATCGCCGCCGGTCCGCGCAGCACGCCAGACGAGGCATAGGCGCGTACTCGACTCGAGGCGCCGCCCAGCAGCTTCCAGCACGGCTGCTCCTCGATCTTGCCGATCAGGTCCCACAGCGCCAGGTCCAGCGGCCAGCAGCGCCCGTAGTGGAAGTTGAGCTGCGAGAGCACCCGGTGGTGGCGTTCGATGTCGGTGGGGTCGCGGCCGACGAACAGCGCCTCATGGCCGGCGAAGCCCAGCATCACGTCGCCGCTGCCCCAGCCGACCAGGCCGCCGTCGGTCTCGACCCGCACCAGCGTGGCGTCGAAGTGTCGGCGCGGCGTCGAGTCCCAGCTGGCGTTAAAGGGCGGGTCGAGCGGCAGGCGGTGGTGGCTCACCGCGACCGAGGTGATCCTCTGCTCGCTCATTGCGCCGAGGCGGAGGAAGACGCCGGCGTGAAGAAGGGGTTGGCGACGCTCTTCAGTCCTTCCGCAAGCGCCTCGCGACTGGGCCCGCCCTCCAGGGCCTGTCGGCAGGCCGCCAGGGCGGCGGCGTGGTTGTTGGCGTAGACGGCCTCGGCGTCGCCGGCCGTCCAGTCGACCCAGACAAGCGCGATCGCCAGCCAGTCCTCCGCCGCCGCCGGCGGCAGCACGCCGGAGAGCAGCGCCTCGGTGATCCCGGAGGCGACGCCCGCCTGCGCCGGTCCCCATGTCATCCGCTCGTGGGTCTCGTCGCGCAGCACCGCCTTGCCGACGAAGAGCGTGGCGGGGGCGACCGGCAGGTTGGGCTTGAGCACCGCCTGGAACGGGATGTGGCCCGGTCCGGGACTGGCGGCCGCCAGCGCATAGGCCTGGCCGAGCTCGGCCTTGGTTCCGAGGATGAGATTGATGTGCGCGGCGTCGCCGCCCGCGCCCTCGAACGCCTCGCCGATGAAGATCATGCCCGCTCCCTCACTCCGCCAGCGCCCGCGCCCGGCGCACGGGATTGTAGTCGTTGATCATGTCGCGCGGACGATAGGGCGCTTCGAGGTAACTGCGCTCGTCGTCCGACAGGATCAGCGACGCGCCGGCCACGGCGGCGTCCACCTGATCCGGCGCGTCGGCTCCGACCAGCGGGGCGGTGACCCCCGGATGGGAGGCGACCCAGGCCATGGCGATCTGCGCCGGCGCCACGCCCCGCCGCCCCGCGACCTCCGCGGCCCGGCGCGCGATCTCGCGGTCGATCGGATCGCCGAACCATTCGAGGAAGGGGTCATAGACGGTGCGGGCGCTTTGCGGCGCGCCGGAAAGATAGCCGCGCGCCAGCGGGCTGAAGGTGGTGACGGCCATGCCGGCGTGGGCGCAGTAGGGCAGCATCTCGCGCTCTTCCTCGCGGTAGAGGAGGCTGAGCTGGCATTGCATGTTGACGAACTCGGTCCAGCCATTGGCCCGGGCGACGGCGTTCATCTCGGCCAGCTGCCAGGCGTACATGGTCGAGGCGCCGAGATAGCGGGCCTTGCCGGCGCGCACGACGTCGTGCAGCGCCTGCATGGTCTCGGCGATCGGGGTGTCGGGATCGAAGGCGTGGACGAGGTAGAGGTCGACGTGGTCGGTCCCCATGCGTCGCAGCGAGCGATCGATGGAGGTCAGGATGTGGGCGCGCGACAGCCCCCGGTCGTTGGGATCGTCGCTCATCGGGTAGAAGACCTTGGTGGCCAGCACCAGCTCCTCGCGGCGGGCCATCTTCAGCAGGTTGCGCCCCACCACTTCCTCGTTTCGGCCGAGGGAGTACCAATCGGCCATGTCGAAGAAGGTCACGCCCAGATCCAGCGCGCGCTTCAGAATGGGGATCGAGGCGTCTTCTTCCAGCACCCAGCCCTTCCAGGCGGAACTTCCCAGCCCCATGGTGCCCAGGCAGAGTCGCGAAACCTTCAGCCCCGTGGCGCCGAACCGAACATGCTGCATCGACGCCGTCTCCTTCCGCCCAGCGGCCCGCTCATGACCTTGGAAGCCTCCGCAACGCAACAGGGGATCGGATGAGCGGGTGGCGCCTGCCGGAGCCTGGCCCGGTCCGCGAGATCGAGAACGCGTGGATCGTCGCGCCGGACGGCGCGCGCCTGGCGGTCTCGCTGTGGCTGCCCGACGGCGGCGCCCCCGCGCCGGCGGTGCTGGAGTCCATCCCCTATCGCAAGCGGGATTCGACCCGCGGCTACGCCGGCTACTGGGGACGGCTCCTGGCTCGGCACGGGATCGCCTACGCCCGGCTCGACGCGCGGGGCTCGGGGGACTCCGAGGGCGTGCTGGTCGACGAGTACCTGCCGGTCGAACAATCCGACGCCGTCCACGCGATCGCCTGGCTGGCGGCCCAGCCCTGGTGTAACGGCGCGGTGGGCATGCGCGGCGTCTCCTGGGGCGGGTTCGTCACCCTGCAGGTCGCGGCGCTGGCGCCGCCGGCGCTGAAGGCGATCATGCCGATGTGCGCCTCCGACCGTCGGTATGCGGATGACGCCCACTACGTCGGCGGAGCCTTCGCCCTCACGGGGCTGAAATGGGCGACCTCGTTCAAGCTGGTGATGGCCGGACCACCGGACCCAGAGGTGTTCGGCGCCGGCTGGGAGAGAGCTTGGCGGAGCCGCCTCGACGCCGCGCCGCCGATCGCGGCCGAGTGGCTCCGCCATCAGCGCGAGGACGACTACTGGCGCCGGGGCTCGGTCGGCTTCGATCCCGCCGCGATCCGTTGTCCCACCTACCTCGTGGGCGGCTGGGCCGACCCCTACAACGCCTCGATCCCGAGGCTGCTGGAGGGGCTGACGGTCCCCGCCAAGGCGGTGATCGGGCCCTGGGGCCATGGCTATCCGCAGCCGGCGGCGCCGGGGCCTGGGCTGCGCTGGATCGAGGAAGAGGTGCGCTGGTGGCGCCACTGGCTGGCGGACGAGCCGACCGGGGTCATGGAGGGGCCGCAGG
>DATJRL010000447.1:0-4421 GCA_035504785.1 Caulobacteraceae bacterium | reverse complement strand
GCGCGGTTCCGGGCTCGGTCGAGGAGCTCGACTACGAGAACGCGCAATGGAACGGCCCGATCCTCCGCTTCGAGGCCGCCGCCTGATGATGCATGTGGAGGTGGGCGAGGGACGCGGGCCCTACCTGCTGCTGGTGCACGGCATCTGCTCGAGTCGCGCCCAGTGGCGGCCGAACCTGGCGGGGCTGTCTGAATCGTGCCGGCCCGTGGTGGTCGAGCTGCTCGGCCATGGCCGCTCGGAAGGCCCGGACGAACCCGAGCCATATCGTGTCGCAGCCTACATCGACCGCTTCGAAGCCATCCGGCGCAGCCTGGGCGCGGAGCGCTGGGCGATCTGCGGGCAGTCGTTCGGGGCCGGGCTGACGCTCGGCTATGCGCTGGCGCATCCGGAGCGGATCCTCGGCCAGGCGTTCACCAACTCCAACTCGGCGCTGGCGGTGCGCCAGGACGGGGCGCGCGAGGCGCAACGGCTCGCGCGGCTCGCCGGTTTCGAGGGCCGTGGCCGCGGCGCCCTGGAAGCCATGCCATTCTATCCCAAGCGCTCCGGCCGGCTCGCGCCGGACGTCGAGGCGGAATTGCTGCGCGACGCCGAGCTGATCTCGCTCCGCGGCGTCGCACAGGCCCTGCGCTACACCAGCCCCGACCTCTCGGTCGCCGATCGCTTCGGCGAGACGCGCGTGCCGACGCTGCTCGTCAACGGCCGCCGCGAGAAGACCTTCCAGCCGGCGCGGGACGCGGCGCTGGCGGCGCTGCCCTGCCTGGAGGTGGTCGACCTCGAGGGCGGCCATCCGGTCAACCTGGACTGCCCGGAAGGCTTCAACGCCGCGGTGCGCGACTTCCTCGGCCGGCTTTAGCCCGCCGATCGTGCGTGGTTGGGGACGCGCCCGCTTGGGCGCTCCTCACCATGACGAAATATTGGCGGCCCAACAATTCTCGTCATCCCGAGGGGCCCGCGGCGGCGGGCGTCGCGAAGGACGCAGGGCCGTTCTGCTTTGCGTCGAATGGAGATTGCGCGAGAGTGGCGGCCAGATGAGGGAGGAACGCCATGGCTGACGACGCCCGCGCCGCGACCGGCGCGCAGGAGATCATCGCGCTCTGGCCGGAGGGACCGCCCACCAAGGGTAAGGACCTGACCGAAATCCGCTATCAGGGCCCCGGTCCGGTGGCGGGGTCCGAGATCACCATCCTGCGCAACGTCTCCGAACCGACGCTGACGGTCTACCGGCCGGCGCCGGGCAAGGCCAACGGCGTCGGCGTCATCGTCGCGCCGGGCGGCGGCTGGCGCATTCTCGCCTGGAGTCACGAGGGAACCGAGGTGGCCGAGTGGCTGACCGAGCGCGGCTACACCGCCTTCCTGCTGAAGTACCGTGTCGCCGCGACCCCGGCCGATGCCGCCGAGTTCGCCGCCGCCATGGCCCAGGTCAGCGCGCCGCTGGCGCAGGCGAGGCCGGCGTCGAAGGCGCCGAAGGGCATCGAGGAGGTGTTGCGCGACGACTCCACCAAGTTCGGCCGCAAGATCTCCATCGAGGACGGCCGGCGGGCGCTGGCCATCGTCCGCGAGCGCGCCGCGACCTGGGGCGTCGATCCGGCCAAGGTCGGCATGATGGGCTTCTCGGCCGGGGCGTTCTTGACCATCGACGTGGCTCTGTCCGGCGACGGCGGCCTGGCTTTCGCGGCGCCGATCTATGGCGGCGGCGCGGCCGGCCGGCCGATTCCCGCCGACGCCCCGCCGCTGTTCACCTGCGTCGCCCAGGACGACCGTTTGCTGTTCCGGGTCGTCGAAGGCCTCTACCGCGACTGGTCGGAGGCGGACCGCCCGTCGGAGATCCACGTCTTCCGCCGCGGCGGTCACGGCTTCGGCATGACCAAGCAAGGCGCGCCGGTCGACGGCTGGATCGGCCTCCTCGGCGCCTGGCTGTCCGACCTCGGCTTCAAGTAGCGGGCGCTTCAAACAGACGGCGCCGCGCCTGTTCCGTCCCCCCGGACAAGCTGCCATCGGCAGCGCCGATCCGGGGCCGGAAGCGCCGTCACCGAACTGGAAGCTGACCAGGAACCGGATGGTCCGGCCCGGGCTCTGCGCTGCTTCGCAGCTCCGGCCGGGGTGACGGAGAAAGGTGAGTTCCGAGCCGTCTCAATCTTCTCTGACCGCGTAGCTCACCACCTCGTATTCGATGCCGTCGGGATCCATGAAGTAGAACCGGCGACCCGGGTGGTAGTCGGCGTGGTTGAGCGGCGTCAGCCCGGCGGCGAGCACTCTGGCCTCGGTGGCGTCCAGGTCGTCCACCTCGACGCCGATATGGTTCAGCGGCTCGCCCTTGGCGAAGCTCCCGCCACGCTTGGCCCCCGGCGGTGCGTAGAGAGCGACATAGCAATCGGCGTCGCCAACATGGACGGTGCGGCCGCCGGACATGGCGGGACCGCGCCAGCGCACGCGCCAGTCGAACAGCGCCTGCAGCAGTTGCGCGACCCGGTCGGGGTCGCTGACGGTGACGTTCACATGCTCGATGCGAAGGGCGGACATGAGGCTCCCGGTCTTCTGTGTTCACGCGACCCATCTGCGCGCGTTGTCGGCCCTACAACCTCGAGCTAACTTGAGGTCAAGAGTTAGTTCGAGGGATCGCCATGACCGCCACACCGCTACTCTCGATCGGGGACCTCGCCCGCCGCACGGGTCTCAGCGTCTCCGCGATCCGGTTCTACGAACAGCGGGGCCTCGTGGCCGCCGTGCGCACCAGCGGCAACCAGCGCCGCTTCCTGCGCTCCGACATCCGCCGGCTCTCGTTCGCGCTCATCGCCCAGCAGCTCGGCCTGACCCTGGCCGAGATCGAGGCGGAGCTCGCCACCCTGCCGCAGGGCCGCCCGCCGACCCGCGAGGACTGGGCGAAGATCAGCCGTCGGGTGCGCGGCGCCCTCGACCGGCGCATCCAGCTGCTCGAGAAGACCCGCGACCGCCTCGACAACTGCATCGGCTGCGGCTGCCTCTCCCTCGACCGCTGCGCCCTCTACAATCCCGACGACCGCGCCGCCCGCGCCGGCCCCGGCCCCCGCTTCCTGCTCGGCGACACCGCCGAGGACTTCGGGGAGGTCTGAGCGGCCTTACGTCGTCGCTTCCGCCGGTTCGCCCTCGCGTTCGCCCGGAACGGGATCGCCGTAGCCCTGGATCGAGAGCCGTTGGTAGGCGCTGCCCCGGAGTTCGTTGAAAGTGAGCGTCACCTCCGGATCCTTCTCCAGGAAGAAGACGTTGTCCGCGATCGCCTGGAATCGGCTGTTCGGCCGCGGCCAGTCGGAGGTCAGGCCCCCCTCGAGCGGCGTCATCTTCAACGGTCCGACCTCGAAGCGGTAGCGCCCGGCGCAAGCGCTCAGGCGAGCTTCATCGAGGAATAGGGGCGTCCGCACCACATCCGGCAGTCCGAGCGCGCGGCGAACAAGGGCGTGAACCGCCTGGTCGACTGGAAAGGTGACGATATTCGACAGCAGCACCACGGTGAGATCGTCATCCGGCCAGTGCCCGAGGCTGGTGACGAAGCCGTTGATGCCGCCATTGTGGCCGATAACCGGGTGGTCCCGATAGCGACCGGCGAGCAGGCCGAAGCCGTAACGTATCGGCGAGCCGTCATTCAGCCGGCCCGGCGCGCTCATCGCCGCGTAGCTCGCCGGCGAAACCACCTCGCCGCCACGCAGCGCGGCGTCCCAGCGCAAGAGGTCGTTCACGGTCGAGCCGAGCGCGCCGGCGGCGTGCGGCCAGTTCATCGAGATCGGCGCGGCGTTGACCAGCTTCGGGGCCAGCTCGTAGCCGGCGGCGCGCCGCGGGACGATCGGTTGGTCGTGCAGGTAGCGGGTACGCGTCATCCCGAGCGGCTTGAAAAACGTCTCGCTCAGGAAGGTCTCGTAGTCTTGCCCCGAGGCCGTCTCGATGATGGCCCCCAGCAGCATGTAGCCGGAGTTGTTGTAGAGAAACTTGTCGCCAGGTCCGAAGTCGGGCGGCAGGTCCTTGAAGACGTCGATCATCTCGACCAGCGTCAGAGCCTTGCCCGAGTGCTCAGCAAAGAAGTTGGGCAGGCCGGTGTAGCTCTTGATCCCGGAGGTGTGGTTCAGCAGGTGGCGGACGGTGATCCGCCGCCCGTTCACGGGGTAGTCGGGCAGGTGAGCCTCGATCGGATCGTCGATCGACAGCTTGCCGGCCTCGGCCAGGCGCATGATCGCGGCGGCAGTGAACTGCTTGGTGATCGAGCCGATGCGGAAGACCGTGTCGGCGTCGATCGGACTGCCCCACTCGACGTTGGCGAGCCCGTAGCCCGCGACGTGGATCAGCTCTCCCCGCTGCCTCACGGCGACCGCCGCGCCCGGGCCACCGGCCCTGACGTGCGACGCAACCACGGCGTCGAAATCGGCCTTCGTCGCCATGCCGCTTTCCCTCGCTTC
>DATJRL010000446.1:0-8827 GCA_035504785.1 Caulobacteraceae bacterium | reverse complement strand
CTGGAAGCCTTGGCCGCGGCCGCCGTGGCCGCCGCGCCCGCCGACGCCGCCGCGCCCGCCGCCTCCAACGGTTCGACCACCGTCTCGCCGCTCACCGTCACGCCCGAGCCCAAGACGCCACCCGCCACGACCATAAATATCCCCTACGACGACTCCGCCACCGGAGAATTCGCAATCATCTGGCCGACACACGCCTTCCAGGCCCGCATCAGCGGCCACGTCGTGCTCAGCTGCGACATCGATCGCTATGGCCTGGCCGAGTGGTGCAAGGTGGCGTCGGAACATCCGTCCGGCGAGGGCTTCGGCGCGGCGGCGCTCGAGCTGCGGCCGACGTTCAAGATCAAGCCCGCGATGGGGCCCGACGGTCCGGTCGACCAGGTGATGAACATCGCCGTGGAGTTTCAAGCCCCAGACGCCAACATCGACTGGGGCAGCGCTCGCGGCGGCGGCTCGGAGGGCGAGAGCGGCGGCGGCCGATCCGGCGTCGGGGCGAACCCGCCCACCATCTTCGGCGGCCCGCCGCTCGCGGGCAAAGCCGTGTCGATCCTGAACAATCCGATCTGGCTGAGCACCGTCAGCTACGACGAGGTGGCGCAGGCCTATCCGACGAAGGGCGGCGGCGTCGACGGTTACGCGGTGGCGCACTGCGAGGTGACCCGCAGAGGAGCGCTCATCAACTGCGAGCCGATCAAGGAAGACCCGAACAAGCGTGGCTTCGGCAAGGCGGCGGTGCGTCTGGCGTCGAAATTCCGCGTCGCGCCGGAGTGGTCGTCGGCGCCGAACCATGCCGACCTCTGGGTCGATGTCCCCTTCCGCTTCCCCGCGCCCGGCGGCGCCGAGAATCGGGTCGTCACCAACCCCTACTGGGTTTCCGGCTTCAATCCCGAGCAGGAGCTGAAGCTTTACCCGCCGGAGGCCGCGGCCCAGGGCGTCGCGTCGGGCTACGGAGTCGCCAAGTGCGTGGTGGCCGTCGATGGCACGCTGACCGACTGCTCGCCCCAGACCGGCGATCCGGACGGGCTCGGCTTCTCGGAAGCCGCGGTGAAGCTCGCCTCGACGATGCGGATGAATCCGTGGACCGGCGACGGCGCCCCCGTGGACGGCGCCGTGGTGCGCATCGGCGTGCGGCTGAACCTCAAGTCCCAGTAGCCGCGCGGGCTAGAAATCAGTCGGCATAACACCTGCTCCGTCACCCCGGACAAGCCGCCCTCGGCGGCGCCGATCCGGGGCCGGATGCGACGCCACCGAGCTGGAAGTCGTCTGGGAACCGGATGGTCCGGCCCCGGATCGGCGTTGCCGTCCGGGGTGACGGGGAGAATGCGATTCCGTCTAAGTTCAACCCGCTCTAGCGATTGCTGATGTTCGTCGGCATGCGCGGCATGTCGCGAAGGTCCTGCCCTTGGCCGGCTGGAGCTTCCGCCGCCGCCCAGTCCACAACCCGCTTCACCTGTCCCCGGATCTCGCCGCCGGGGTTGGCGGCGGTGTGGACGTTGAAATACCAGAGCCCCTTCTCCAACTGGGATATCTGCGCGTCGGTGACGCTGGCGTGGCCGCTGATCGGGCTCGACGGATCATCCACGGCGATGATCGGGGGCGCGACGGCGCTGGCCTTCGCCGGCCCGTGGAAGTGGGCCATGGTCGCCGGACCGCTGAGCCCCTTGTAGGTCACCTTGTAGGTCAGCACGTGCGTATCGGTGTCGACCTGGGCGACCAGGTCGCCCTTGCCGCCGGCGTCGTTCGCTGGAACCTCGCCATGCCCGGTGAGATGGGCCTTGAAGTTGATGGTCTCGGCGAGCGCCGGCTCGGCGGCGGCGAAAAGAAGCGCGATCGTCGCGCAAAACAGCTTCGAGCGCATTCGACCCTCCCGCGGTCGTCGGATGGCAACGAGTACAACTGGACGACAGCGCCTCCAAGGGGTCGTCGCGGCGCGAAGGCTTGCCCTCGGCGCGCGCCTAGCCGACAAGTCCGTCGATGCGCCCGCAGGAGGGGAACCGTCGATGACCGAGCTGCCCAATTCGACTGCCGCCCGCGACATCGCCAGCCTGATCCACCCCTACACCAACCTCGACCGCCACCAGACGAGCGGGCCCTTCGTCATCCGTCGCGGCGAGGGCTGCTACGTCGAGGACGACAACGGCAAGCGCTACCTGGAGGGGATGGCGGGGCTGTGGAGCGCCTCGCTCGGCTTCAGCGAGCCGCGCCTCGTGGCCGCGGCGGCGCGGCAGATGCAACAGCTCCCCTATTCCCACCTCTTCAATCACCGATCCTTCGACCCGGCGATCGACCTGGCGGAGAAGCTGCTGGGCCTCGCCCCCGCCGGATTGTCGAAGGTGCTGTTCGCCAATTCCGGCTCGGAGGCCAACGACCAGGCGATCAAGCTCATCTGGTACTACCACAACGCCATCGGCCGGCCGGAAAAGAAGAAGCTGATCGGCCGCGTCCGCGGCTACCACGGCGTGACGGTGGCCTCGGCGAGCCTCACCGGCCTGCCCGTCAACCACACCGACTTCGACCTGCCCATCGCCGGCGTGTTCCACGCCGACTGCCCGAGCTATTACCATTACGCCGAGCCCGGCGAGACCGAGGCCGCCTTCGTCGAGCGCATGGCGGCGAACCTCGAGGCGCTGATCGAGCGGGAGGGCCCGGACACCATCGCCGCCTTCTTCGCCGAGCCGGTGCAGGGCGCCGGCGGGGTGATCGTGCCGCCGCGGGGCTACTTCGAGCGGGTGCAGGAGATCCTGAAGCGCCACGAGATCCTGTTCGTGGTCGACGAGGTGATCACCGGCTTCGGCCGCACCGGCAACCTCTTCGCCTGCGAGACCTACGGCCTGAAGCCGGACCTCATGAACGTCGCCAAGGCGCTGTCGGCTTCCTACCTTCCGATCTCGGCGACCCTGGTCAGCGACAAGATCCACGACGCGATGCTGGCCGAGAGCCGCAAGATCGGGACCTTCGGCCACGGCTTCACCTACTCCGGCCATCCGGTGTCCGCCGCCGTGGCGCTGGAGGCGCTGACCATCTACGAGGAACGCGATATCGTCGGGCATGTGCGCCGGATGGCGCCGCACTTCCAGGCCCGGCTGAGGGCGCTGGCGGACCATCCGCTGATCGGAGAAGCGCGCGGCGTCGGCCTGATCGGGGCGCTGGAGGTGGTGCGCGACAAGGCGACCAAGGCGTCCTTCGACGCGGCCCTCGGCGTCCCCGCGGCCATCCAGACGGCGGTGATCGAGGAAGGAGTCATCCTGCGCGCCATACGAGACGCGGTCGCGATCTGCCCGCCGCTGATCATCACGGACGCCGAGATCGAAATTCTGTTTGATGCCCTGCAGCGTGGGCTCGACAAGGTGTTGGCGGGACAGCGGATCGACGCCTAGGGACCTGGGTCCGGCCCGATCCGCGGTCTCTTAGCCGCGCCAACCGTGCATCGAGCGTGTAAGAACCGGGTGGCACAATCGGTGCAGCGCGTCGGTCGACGCCGACCACCGGGTCAGAAAGCGAACGGGGAACGCATGAAGTCGTATTCGGTTTGGGCCGCGGCCGCCGTGATGTGTCTCGGATTGACCGGCTGTCACAGGTTCTTCCACGCGAGCGCGCCGACCGGCCAGGTGGTGGCGACCGTCGCGGGGAAGGAAGTCACGCTGCGCGAACTGCAGGCCGAGCTCGGCGGCGCAACCTTTGCCGACCCGAAGCAGCAAAAGGCCGCGCAGGAACGCGCGCTGGAATTGATCGTCGCGCGCAAGCTGATGGCCAACGCCGCCCGCGCCCAAGGCATCGACAAGACCCCGGACTTCGCGATGGCCGAGGACCGCGCCATCGACGACCTGCTGGCGAACGCCCTGGAAGCGAAGGTGGTGAAGTCGGTCCCGGCGCCTGCGCCCGACGAGGTGTCGCGCTACGTCGCCGACCATCCGGCGTCGTTCAGCAACCGCAGCATCTACGACCTGGACGAGATCCGGTTTCCGCGCTCGAACGACGCGGCGATCATCAACGGCCTGCGGCCCCTGAACACCCTGCCGGACATCGCGGCCTACCTCACCGCCCACAAGATCCCCTTCCAGCAAGGCTCCGGCTCGCTGGATGCGCTCCAGCTCGACCCCGCGGCCGCCGACGCGATCGCGAAGAAGCCGGGCGAGGTATTCATCATTCCGGTCAACAACGCCGTCGTCATGGCCGCCCAGATCAAGAGTTCCAAGGTCGTGCCCGTACCCACCGACCAGGCGACCAAGCTCGCGACCGCCATCCTTACGCGGCAACATAGCGAGGAGGCGGCTCGGCGCGAGGTGGCGTCGGTGCTGCAGGCCGGTGTAAAGAACGTTCAGTACAATCCGGCCTACCAACCGCCCCCGCCGCCCAAGGCGCCCGCCGCAGCCACAAACGCTGCTTCCTGACGCGCGGGTCATCGCACTAGACCTCAGTAGACCTCAGTTTCCATGGCCATCGCGACGACCAAGAGTGGAAGGTCGGACCTCTTCTCGGAGGTCTGGGTCCTGGGAATTGGCTTCGCGGTCCTCGCGATCCCCACCCTCATAGGCCTGGCGACCAATGTCTGGTCCCGCGACAACGGCGCCCAGGGGCCGATCGTGCTGGCGACGGGCGCCTGGCTGCTCTGGCGCGAGGCGCCGGCGCTGCGGCGCGACGCCAGCGCCGATCGCTCTTTCCTGCCGTTCGCCCTCCTGGCCGTGGGCTGCCTCGTCTACGTCGCCGGCCGGGTCACCGACTACATGACCATCGAAGCCGGCGGCCTCTACCTGACAGGTCTCGCCGTGCTCGAGGCCAAGCTCGGCGCCAGCGCGCTGCGCAACGCCTGGTTTCCCCTGCTCTATCTGGCGTTCACCGTGCCACCGCCGGACTTCCTTCTGGTCGAGGTGACGGCGCCGCTAAAGCAATTCGTGACCTTCATCGCGACCCATGGTCTGCAGGCCGTGGGGCTGCCCATCGCTCACGAAGGCGTCACCATCACTATCGGTCCTTACCAACTGCTGGTGGAGGACGCCTGTTCGGGCATGAACTCGCTGATCGGCCTGACCGCGATCAGCCTGCTCTACATCTACCTGGTTCGCGCCGCTTCGCCGGCGTACTCGATCCTGCTGACCGCGTTCGTCGTTCCGATCGCCATCGTGGCGAACATCTTGCGGATCGTGGCGCTGATCCTGATCACCTACTATTTCGGGGACGCGGTCGGTCAGAGCTTCATCCATATGGCGGCGGGCGTCTTCCTGTTCGCGGCGGCCCTGCTGCTGGTGTTCGGCCTCGACGGCGTCCTCTATCCGGTCTTCAAACGCTGGAGGCGGACGTGATCGCCTCGCGCCGCGACGTCCTGATCGCCTCGGCGTGCGTCGCGACGGCCGGCGCGGCGGCCGCGCTCACGCCCCGGCGGCGCGTCTCGCTCATGGGACCGTCGAGCCTCGCGGCGGTGGCGCCAATCGACGTCGGGCGATGGACGGGCCGCGACGTGACCGACCTCGTCGCGCCGAAGACGCCCGACAGTCTCGAGAGCCGTCTCTACAACCAGACCATCGAGCGCGTTTATGAAGGCGGCGGCGACGATCAGATCATGATGCTGATCGCCCATGGCGACACGCAGAGCAACGAATTGCAGCTGCACCGGCCGGAAACCTGCTACCCGGCCTTCGGGTTCCAGATCCTCTCGAGCGCGACACGACCGCTGCCCCTGGCGCCAGGCGCGCCGCTGCCGGTGCGTGAACTTGTCGCGGATGTGCCCGGGCGGCAAGAAAACATCGTGTATTGGACGCGGCTGGGCGAGTATCTGCCGACCAGCGAGAACCAGCAGCGCGCAGATCGTGTGAAGATCGCCCTTCACGGCGAAATCGCGGACGGTCTTTTGGCTCGCTTCTCGTTGGTGTCCACCGAAACCGACACCGCTTTCGCACAGTTACGGCGGTTTATCGCCGAATTCGTGACCGCAACTGCTCGACCACAAAGGGCGGCGCTGATTGGAACCTCCCTCGCCCGAGCGCTGTGGGCGGCGGGAGTCTGATTGAGTCGCCGGCCGCGGCCTTATGACCCGACCCAGGCCGGTTCTCCTTCTTAAGGAATCGTAACAGAATCTTGCCGTAGCCTTCGTTTAACTTGGAGGGCTCATGGCCCAGCCACGCCCGAATGCGGTCAGACCGGAAGCCTCCCCCGTGCGGGCCGGTCGTGCGACGCGCCCGCAATATCTCAACGAAGCCAACGGCGACGAGATCGGCGCGGCTTCGCCCGCGCTCGAGCTTCAGAGCCAGCTCGGCGACGCCTTTACCGAGCAGTCCACGCCCGACGACGGTCGTCGGTGGTCGCCGCGCGCGACGATCCTGCTCGGCGGCGGCGGCGCTTTGACCCTCTGGCTGGCGATCCTGGCCGGCGCCTGGGCGATCTTTCGCGGTTTCTGACCCCGCGCCGCGACGGACACCCGTGATCGGCGTCTGACGGTTCGGCCTTTGCACAACTCGTTCCGAGACGTCCGTCCGCTGTCCCAGGACGGATCAGTTCTGGAGCGCCTTGTTCATGGTCGACCGCGTTCAACTTCTCGGTGGCCCCGTCGATCTGGTTAGCCGCGGCGGCGTGCTGCGCTTCATCGGAGGCGCTGTCGCCGCCGGCCGCAAGGCGATCATCGGCAACCAGAACTTCCACAGCCTGTATCTCAGCCGCGACAACGCCTCGCTGGCCAGCTTCTTCGACGCCGCCGACCTGATCGAGATCGACTCTACGCCGCTGCTGTTTTGGGCGAACCTCGTCGGCATGGGGCTGACACGCCAGCACCGCTCCACCTATCTCGACTGGCGCGACGACTTTTGGCGGCTGGCGTCGCGCAACCGCTGGCGCGTGTTCTGTCTCGGCGCGACGACTGCGGTGAACGCTGTTGCGGTGGCGCGGCTCTCGGCGCAATGGCCCGGCGCGGTGATCGCCGGGCATGACGGCTACTTCGACCAGCGCCGAGAGAGCGCCGAAAATGCTGAGATCGTGTCCGCGATCAACGAATTCCGACCCGACGTGCTGTTCGTTGGCATGGGCATGCCGCTGCAGGAAACCTGGATCGTCGAGAACTACGCCGCGCTCGCTTCCGGCGTGGTGCTCTCCGTGGGCGCCGCGTTCGACTATGAAGCTGGCGCGCAATCTCCCGCACCCCGCATCTACGGCGAACTCGGCCTGGAGTGGCTCTATCGCCTGGCGCGCGAGCCTCGACGGCTGTTCAGGCGGTACTTGATCGAGCCCTGGTTCCTGGTCGCGCCCGCGCTCGACGACGTCAAACTCTGGCTGCGCGGTTCGCCGCCGAGCCGTCGTCCTCGGGTTGTCTGGCGCTATACCCCCGGCTCGTCCGAGGTGACGACCCCGGCGCGGCGCGAACTCTCGGCGCGCGACCTTCAGAAGGTCGCCTGATTGCGGCGCTTCCACCGCCCTTCCAGGGCGATCGCCAAGCCGCAGTAGAGCGCCATGGGCGCCCAGGCGACCAGCCAAAGCATCGCCAGCGCAACGAACGCGAGCCCACGAACGGGTCGGCGTTCCGCCGTGTGCGCTCCAAGCCCGATCGCCACCATTCCCGCCCCGCCTGCGTCGTCGGCAAAATAGTCGTCGATCCGACGCAAGGGAAGCTCGACGGGGCGGTTGACGAGGGCGAGCGGGCGTGGCCCAAACGTGCCCCGCGAACAAAGCATTGGAGCGAGACATGGCGGACTCATCCGGCGATATCGAGCTCGACGCCTTCCGCGCCGAGGCCCGCGACTGGCTGGAAGCGAACTTCCCGCAGAGTCTGCGCGGCAAGGCGGGCCTCGCCATGCAGGTCGCAGAGGGCGGACCGCTCAGCGGCGAGGTCGAGGTCTGGCGGAGGCGCATGGGCGAGAAGGGTTGGGGCGCCCCCACCTTCCCGAAGAAGTACGGTGGCGGCGGCCTCACGCCGCCCCAGGCTCGCGTCCTGCAACAGGAGATGGGCCGCATCGGCGCCTTCAACCCGGTCGCCTTCGGCATGGGGATCACCATGATCGGGCCGACAATCCTCGACTACGGAACCGAGGCGCAGAAGGCCAAGCACATCCCGCCGATCGTGCGCGGCGAGGTTCAGTGGTGCGTCGGCTACTCCGAGCCAGGCGCCGGCTCCGACCTCGCCTCGCTTCAGACCAAGTGCGAGGACAAGGGCGATCACTGGCTGATCAACGGTTCCAAGATCTGGACGTCCGGCGCTCAGTACTCCGACTGGTGCGGCTGCCTCGTGCGCACCGACCCGACCGTGAAGAAGCACGACGGCATCAGCTTCATTCTGCTCGACATGCGTCAGGAAGGCGTCGAGACCCGCCCGATCCGGCTGATCGCCGGGGCCTCGCCGTTCTGCGAGACCTTCTTCACCGACGCCACCGCCCCGAAGGACGCCCTGCTCGGAGAACTCAACAAGGGCTGGACGGTCGGCAAGCGCCTGCTGCAGCACGAGCGCGCCAGCCAGACCGGCGGCGGCAATCCCAATGCCGGCGGACGCCAGGTGGGGCTCGCCGACATGGCCAAGACCTATGTCGGGACGGACGAGAAGGGCCGCATCGCCGACTCCGACCTGCGCACCCGCGTCACCCAGCACCAGATGGACGCCCGCGCCCACGTGCTGACGCTGGCTCGCGCGGTGGCGGAGTCGAAAGGCAACAACGAGCCCTCCAACGCGAACTCGGTGCTGAAGAACTCGGCCACCCACGTGGCTCAGACCCGCGCCGAGCTGACTCTGGAGATCATGGGCCACCAGGGCGTCGGCTGGGAGGGTGACGGATTCAAGTCCGACGAACTCGAGGCGGTCCGCGGCTGGCTCTCCGGCAAGGCGATGTCGATCTACGGCGGCTCGCAGGAGATCCAG
>DATJRL010000445.1:0-3063 GCA_035504785.1 Caulobacteraceae bacterium | reverse complement strand
GCGAGGCGGCCCTGGAGCTGCTGGCGCTGGGCGGCGCTTACCGCGACTACATGACGGTGGATGAGTTGGCGGCCGAACGCGAAATCGCGCGCGCCGAGGGCCGCCCGATCCGCTCGCCTTGGCGCGATCGCGAGCCGCCGGCGGGCGCCAACCAGCCCTTCGTCGTGCGCCTGCGCGCGCCGCAGGAGGGCGAGACGGTGGTGCACGATCTGATCAAAGGCCCGGTCGTTTTCCGCAACCGCGAACTCGACGACCTCATCCTGCTGCGCGCCGACGGCACCCCCACCTACAACCTCGCCGTGGTGGTCGACGACCACGACATGGGCATCACCCACGTCATCCGCGGCGACGATCACCTGAGCAACGCCGCGCGCCAGACCCTGATCTACCAGGGCCTGGACTGGCCCTTGCCGGCGTTCGGCCATCTGCCGCTGATCCACGGCCCCGATGGCGCGAAGCTGTCCAAGCGCCATGGGGCGCAGGCGGTCGCCGAGTTCGCCGATATGGGCTACCTGCCCGAAGCGATGCGCAACTATCTGGCCAGGCTCGGCTGGGGCCATGGCGACGACGAGATCTTCTCGGACGCCGAGGCGCAAAGCTGGTTCGAGGTCGCCGACGTGGTCAGCGCGCCCGCGCGCCTCGACTGGGCGAAGCTGAACCACGTCAACCAGCACTACATCCGCCTGGCCGACGACGGGCGCCTCGCCGACCTGGTCGTCGAGGTGCTGGAAAGCCGCGAGACCCACCTGCCGATCGACCACGCCGAACGCCTGGCGCGGACCATCCCGTTGGTGAAGGAGGGCGCCAAGACCATCCTGGAGCTGGCCGACCTGACCCTCTTCGCGCTGAAGTCGCCGCCCCCGCCCCTCGACGACAAGGCCAGGTCGATGCTGACCGGAGAGGTGCGCGGACGGCTGGGCCGCCTCGCTCAGACTCTCGCGGCGGCGCCTGATTGGACGCCGGCGGCGCTGGCGGACCAAATGAGGACCTTCATGGAGTCAGAGGGCGTCGGGTTCGGCGAATTCGCCCCGGCGCTGCGCCCGATCCTGGCGGCCGGCGCGGTCGCCCCCGACCTCGCCAGCGCCCTGGCGGCTCTCGGACGCGGGGAGTCGCTCGCCCGCATCGAGGACGCTCTTTCGCACGTGCAGTAAGTGATTATAAGGCTACCTGATTTCAGCCACGGAACGCAGCATTCGCCGTTCGGAAGCAAGGGAAAGCGGGCATGGGTGACAACGCGACGCTGACGATTGGCAACAGCAGCTACGACCTGCAGGTCATCAAGGGCACGACGGGGCCGGACGTCGTCGACGTCCGCAAACTGTACGACGACAGCGGGGTGTTCACCTTCGATCCCGGCTTCACCTCGACCGCCTCCTGCGAGAGCAAGATCACCTACATCGACGGGGACGCGGGTGTTTTGCTGCACCGCGGCTACCCGATCGAACAACTGGCCGCCAATTCGAGCTTCCTGGAGGTGTGCTACCTGCTGCTGAACGGCGAACTGCCGACCGCGGCGGAGTTCGTCGACTTCGAGCGGACCATCACCTACCACACGATGCTGCACGCGCAATTCGACCGGTTCTTCACCGGCTTCCGCTCCGACGCGCACCCCATGGCGATCATGACCGGAGCTGTCGGCGCACTCTCGGCCTTCTATCACGACAGCACCAACGTCGACGATCCCGAGCAGCGGAAGATCTCCGCGCACCGCCTGATCGCCAAGATGCCGACCATCGCCGCGCGCGCTTACAAGTATTCGATCGGCCAGCCGTTCGTGACGCCCCGCAACGACCACTCGTACGCGGAGAACTTCCTGCGGATGGCCTTCTCGGTGCCGGCGGAGGACTGGAAACCGAACCCGGTGCTGACCAAGGCCATGGACCGGATCTTCATCCTGCACGCCGATCACGAGCAGAACGCCTCGACCTCGACGGTGCGCCTGGCCGGATCGTCGGGCGCCAACCCCTTCGCCTGCATCGCCGCGGGCATCGCCTGCCTCTGGGGCCCCAGCCACGGCGGGGCCAACGAAGAGGCGCTGATGATGCTGCGCGAGATCGGCACGGTCGATCGCATCCCCGAGTACGTGCAAGGCGTGAAGGACCGCAAGTACCGGCTGATGGGCTTCGGCCACCGCGTCTACAAGAACTTCGACCCGCGCGCCAAGGTGATGCAGGAGACCTGTCACGAGGTGCTGAAGGAAATCGGAGACAGCGACGATCCGTTGCTGAAGGTGGCGATGGAGTTGGAGAAGATCGCGCTCAACGATCCCTATTTCATCGACCGCAAGCTCTATCCGAACATCGACTTCTATTCCGGCATCACCCTGAAGGCGATGGGCTTTCCGACCACGATGTTCACCGTGCTGTTCGCCCTGGCGCGGACCGTCGGCTGGATCAGCCAGTGGAAGGAAATGTTCGAAGACCCGCGCCGCAAGATCGGCCGCCCGCGCCAGCTCTACACCGGCCCGCTGGCGCGCGAGTACACGCCGATCGAAAAGCGCGGGTGACCCAAGATGGCGCGCGCCGACCCCACTGGCGCGCGCACCTTCGAGACGTTGCTCCGACGCGCACAGGACGACCCCAACGTTCTGGCGTTCTGGCTCGGCGGGTCTCGCGGCATGGGGCGGCCGACCACACACTCCGACTATGACTGCTTCTTCGTCATCGACGAGGCGGCCTACCCGGCGTTCCAAGCCGAGTTCGGCCTTTCCGGCCACTATCGGATGGACTGGAGGCCCGGCGTCGATCTCATCGCCGTGACCTTCCCGTTGCTGGAGGCGTTGGCGCCCTGGACCCCGGAAGAACGCGGCGGGCGCTACAGCTTCGCCCACCTGAAGACCTTGGTGGACAAGACCGGCCGAGCCCAGCCGCTGATCGACGCCAAGGCTTGTGTCCCGCCCGACGCCGTCGCCGACTTCATTCACGCCTCCCTCGATCACGCCCTCAATCAGGCTTACCGAGCGCTGAAGTGCCTCCGCGACGGCGATCCGTTGGCCAGCCGGCTGGAGGCTGTCCAGGGGATCAACCCATTTCTGGATGCGGCGTTCGCGTTGCACGGCGGCCG
>DATJRL010000444.1:0-4686 GCA_035504785.1 Caulobacteraceae bacterium | reverse complement strand
CGCCTGAACAGCAATCAGTAACCCTCAAGCCTAATCGTACAGGGGTCACCAACGCAAAGCCCTCCGTGCATCGACTGGAGGCCAGATTTAGCTCTCAAAACTCGGCCCGGCGAAGCTCCGTTGCGGCTGCACCCGTGGCTGACCCGCCCGCGGCGCGGTCTGCACCTGCCCCGCGGTCGCGCCCCCATCCACCACCAGGCAGTGCCCGGTGACGAACCGCGCCGCGTCGCTGGCCAGGAACAGGGCCGCTTCGGCGATGTCCTCTGGCTGCCCGGCCAGCGGCAGCGGCTGGGCGTTGACCAGCGCCGCGTCCGTCGCCTCTTTGTTGAACCCGCCGCCGCCCAGCGACAGGATCGGTGTCGAGACTCCGCCGGGCGCGATGCAGTTCACCCGGATCTTCTCGTGGGCGAACTCCAGCGCCGCCGAGCGGGTCAGGTTCACCACCCCGGCCTTGGCCGCGCAGTAGGCGTGCAGACCCGCGTAGCCGTCGAGGCCGGCGATGGAGGCGGTGGAGACGATCGCCCCGCCGCCCTGCGCCCGCATCGGCGCCACCGAATGCTTGATGCCGAGGAAAACGCCGCGCAGACAGACAGCCTGGGTGCGGTCCCAGTCCTCGACCGAGATCCCCTCCAGGGAGCCGATCGCCCCGCCGATGCCGGCGTTGTTGAACATCACGTCCAGCCGCCCGAACTCGCTCAGCGCCCGCGCCACCAGCGCCTGCACGTCCGCCTCGGCGGAGACGTCGGTGCGCTGGAAAACGCAAGGCTGCCCAGCCTCGCTGGCTTCCGCCGCGACGGCCTCGCCGCCGGCGACGTTCAGGTCCGCCAGAACCACCCGCGCGCCCTCGCGGGCGAACAGCAGCGACGCCGCCTTGCCCATGCCGCTCGCCGCGCCGGTGATCACCGCCACCTTGCCATCCAACCGACCCATCGCATCCTCCCGTTTGAGCCCGACGGCCCGACAACGTTGATTTAGAGCCGGTTCGGGTTGTTCCGTCACCCCGGACGGCCCGCAGGGCTACGTCGGGGGCTTGTCCGGGGGTGACGGCGGTTGAGACCTGTGGTCCACAGCGATGGTGCAACCCGGGTGGGGTCGTCAACCCACCGCTACACCGAGCATTTCCGCGCGTTCTCGGCCTTCAGGATCGTCGCGGCGTTGTCGCGCTCGATCTGGCTCAGCGCCACCTGGTTGATATCCGAGATGTGGCAGCCCGTGTTGCCGATCTCGGCGATGCCGCGAGCGGTTTTGAAGCAGTAGCCGTGCTCGGCGTAGATGCGGTTTCGCATCTGGTAGAGAAAATCGCAGGTCGGACCATTGGGCGACGCGAGATAGGCGTAGTGGGCGGAGAACTCGGTCTGATTGGTGCAGCCCAAAACATCGTAACAGTCGGCGAGCACTGGCTCGGCGACGGCGGTGAACGCTGCGGCGGCGATGGCCAGGGTGAAGCGACGTCCGCGCGACGCCTTGTGCGCACTGCTCATGTCTTTCCCCCCAAAGGAAGCGAGCCGGCTTGGCGGCGCCAAGCTGCGCCCACCCTGGGCGTACGGCAAGCGCGAGCTTGCGGGCGGCGACTCGACAAATCGGCTTCGAGGACCAATCTCAAGGACGCGCGGGACCTGTCGTGAGGAGTTCGTCTTGTCTCTACGACCATATTTCGTTGTCGGGGCGCTCGCCCTGGCGGGCGCCTCAACACCTGCGCTGGCTGGCGCGCCCGCCGCACCTGCCTCCGGGCAAGCTTGCTTCATGGCCAACGACTGGCAGGGTTGGAAGTCGCCCAGCCCCACGGTTATCTACCTGCGGATCCGCATCAACGATGTCTACCGCCTAGACCTCGCCGCGCCGGCCAGCGACTTGGATGCGCCGGACGTGCACCTCGTCTCTGTCGTTCGCGGCTCGGACTGGATTTGCAACCCGCTCGATTTGGACCTGAGGTTGGCGGACGATCACGGCGTCTTCCGCGAGCCGCTGTTCGTCAAGTCGATCACCAAGCTGACGCCGGAGGAGGTGAAGGCGATTCCGGCCAAGTTCCGGCCGTAGCCCCGCCGATCAGCGCTGGCGGTTCTTGCGCGCGGCCGCGAGGACGGCGTCGGCCAGCACCAGGAGAGCGCCCACCAGCAACACGCCGGACGCGACGGCCGCATATGCCGCGAACGCGGTCGCGATCGCGGCCGCCAGGCCGACGACGGTGAGCGCCAGCAACGTCAGCCGGCGGTCGCCGACGAACATGCTCCAGAGTTCCTCGAGAACCTCCTTGACGACGCTCACGCGTGCGCCTCCGCCGGCCGCGAGCGGACCAGGCCGACCAGTGCGAGCGCCGTCAGCAGAAACACCCCGGCCAGCCCGAAAAGCGCCAGGTCGCCGCCCGGCCACGGCGCGCCCAACCCCTCCGACGTCCAGAAGACGCCGAACGACGAGAGCATGACGCCGACGGCGAATTTCAGCGTGTTTTCCGGTACTTTCGCGAGCGGTTTGTGAATGGCGAGGCCCGCGGCCATCACCACCGCGAAGGCCGCCAGCGCGCCCATCGCGGCCGGCAGCATCAGCCCGCGGCCGGCGCCGACCGCCAGCACGATGAACACGACCTCAAGCCCTTCCAGGAGGACCGCCTTGAACGACGCCAGGCCGGCGATCCAGTCCTTGCTGCGCCCGCCGGCGACCTCGCCGCTGATCTCGGCCTTCTCGCGCTCGAAGATCGCCGCCTCGTCGTGCAGCGCCATCAGCCCGGCGGCGCGGAGCACCGCCTTGCGCAGCCATCCGAGGCCGAAGAGCAGCAGCAGCACGCCGATCACCACCTGCAGCACATGCAGCGGGACAAGGTTGAGGGCGGGTCCGAGCGCGGCCACCACCACCGCCAGCACCGCCAGCGCGGCGCCGGCGCCGGTCAGGGCCGGCCGCCAGCTTCGCAGCGTGGCGACCGCGAGAACGATGGTGAACGCCTCCACCACCTCGACCGTCGAGGCGACGAAGGCGGCGCCGACCGCCGGCGCGGCTGTGGTCCAATCGATCATGCCCGCGGTCTTAGCGAGCCCCGCTTGCGGGGACTAGCGGGGCGCTAGAAGCGGTGGGAGATTCCGACGTAGCCCTGAACCCCCGGCGTGGACGAATTGAGACCGAAGTTGAAGCCGCCGTCGAATTGAAGCGTCGGCGTCTTGGCCGGGATCCAAGCCGCGGCGATATCGGCCGACGATTGGAACACCCTGCCGCTCGGGTCGAAATTCTCGTCGCCCCAGAGTTCGCCGAACACCGTGACTGTCTTTGTCAGGGCATAGCCGAGACTGAGCGTCGAACTGAGATTCAGATGGCGACCCGCCCCCTCGGCGTCGGCCAAGGCATCCGCCTCGGGGTCGATGCTGAGCTGAAAGTCGTTGGGAAGGTTGATGGTCAGAGGCGAATTGAGGCCGCCTTCGACCTCGCCGTTGCCGATCACGCGGCCCGCCGTGGGGATCTTCACGAACGGGAACAACGCGAAGGCGACATTGCCGCCGTCGTCGCCGACGAGGTTCCACTTCGTTCGCAGATAGAGGTCGCCAGCGCCCTCGGCCTGGGTCGTCAGGCCCGTCGCGGC
Organism: Caulobacteraceae bacterium; assembly: GCA_035504785.1. Lineage (GTDB taxonomy): Bacteria > Pseudomonadota > Alphaproteobacteria > Caulobacterales > Caulobacteraceae > Acaudatibacter. The sequence goes on along the minus strand of DATJRL010000444.1, from coordinate 1,121 downwards.
GTCATGCGTCGTCACGATCTCGTACGGCGCGATGTTCACTTCGATATCGAGCGTGTTGGTGACGCCGAGCTTGAGCGTCGGGTTGGTGATCAGCTGCGTCGTCTGAGTGACCCCGCCGAAGCTCTGCTGGGTGAAGTTGTAGATGTCCGACTCGATCTGCCAGTGGCCGGCGTCGACCGTGCAGGCCCCGTTGGACTTGGTGGGTCGGTCCGCGCAGAAGCTGCGCAGCTTGTCGTCGGGCGTCGGATTGAACAGCGTGTAACCGCTCTTGTCCGGCGCCGGCGCGGACGCATCGTCCGCCCAGGCGTTGGCCCCCGAGAGTCCGCCCAGAATCAGCGCCCCGATGATGGCTCGTTTCATGGCGTCCCCCGCCCGCTCCTGCCGGCTGCCCGGCCTATGCCAGACAGCCGTGAACGAAAGCTTGGGCGATCGCCGGTTTCGTTCGTTCATATATACCCCGGTATACTATACTCCCACGCGCTGTTCCGCCGGCCGACGTCCGGTCTGCGACGGAACTGTTACAAGTTCCAGCCTATTCATGTGCGGCGGCTGGGGCGACGCGGAGGGGACGATCGATGCTTTCAGGCGTCCGGTTGGCGACCTTGCCCCTGTCCGCCGCCGCGACGGTGGCCCTCGCCGCCGTTGGCTTAGTCGCCCCCTGCCGGGCCGACCCCGCTTCAGGTGACGCGGCCGCCCCGTCGGAGACGACGGCGCCCGACAAGGTTTGGGCGATCCACGTCCAAGCCACCGACGTGCTGCAGTATCACCCCGCGTTCAGGTCCCCCTTCGAAGGGCCGAACAGCCTGTCCGGGCGCGAGCAGACGGCCAATACCGTCAACGCGTCATTCTTCGCCGGATTGCGGCCGTGGAGAGGTGGCCAATTCTGGTTCGATCTCGACATGAACCAGGGCTTCGCGCCCAGCAACACCCTGGGTGTGGCCGGCTATGTGAACGGCGAGGGGGCCAAGGTCGGCCACCACTCGCCCTACTTCCGGCCGCAGCGGCTGTTCTACCGGCAGATTTTCGAACTCGGCGGCGGCGAGGACGACATCGATCCAGACCTGTTCGAATTCGGCGGCAAGACAACCCGGAACCGCCTGACCCTCACCGTCGGCAAATTC
>DATJRL010000443.1:0-14499 GCA_035504785.1 Caulobacteraceae bacterium | reverse complement strand
GCCCAGGCGGAACAGGACATAGTCGCCGCCGTGCCAGCCAAGCGTGGCGAAGGCCAGCACCGCCAGCGGCTGCAGGATCGCGCCGAGCAGGAGGCTGGACCGCGCGCCCAGCCGCAGCGAGGCCAGGCCTCCGAGCGCGATGCCCAGGAAGGTGGCTGGCGTTCCGAACACCAGACGGGTGAGCCCGATGGTGTCGTTGTCGAGCTTCAGGGTCTCGTAATAGGGCAGGCTCATCGGCCCGCGCATGTAGTCGCACAGGTGATAGAAGGTGATCATCAGCAGCATGAGCGCGGCGGTCGCGACGCCATGGGTGCGGAAGAAGGCGACCAGCGGACCGACCACCGCATCGTAGGCGGCCTGAACGGGGTGTCGTCCGGCGTCGATCGTCTTCGCCCTCATCACGGCGTCGGCGGCGGCAGGCTCGCGCGCCAGAAGCATGGCGACGACGCCAATCGTCATCGCGGCGCCGTAGATCACGTAACTCTCGGGCCAGCCCACTCGCTTGGCCGACATCAGGATCACCGATTCGGTGAAGATGAGGGCGACGCGATAGCCGATCGAGTAGGAGGCTGTGAGCAAGCCAAGTTCGTCAGGGTCGGCGGCGATCTCGATCCGCCAGGCGTCCATGGCCGTGTCCTGAGTCGCCGCACCGACGGCCGCGACGCCAGCGAAGATGATCATCTGGCCCAGGTGCGTCTTGGGGTCGGAGAGGCCCATGCCGATCAGGCCGCCGCCGGCGACGACTTGCGCCAGCAGCATCCAGCTTCGCCGTCGACCCAACCGCCCGAGGACGGGCAGCGGGATGCGGTCGACGATCGCGCCCCAGACGAACTTGATGGTGTAGGCCATGCCTACCCAGGAGGCGAAACCGATCAGGGCGTTGGCGACGCCGGCGGGTTTCAGCCAGGCGCCCAGAGTGTTGCCGATCAGCATGAACGGCAGGCCCGACGAGACCCCCATCGCCAGCATCAACGCCACGCGCGGGCGGCCGAGGGCGGCGATCACGTCCCAAAAGCGGCGGCGGCGAGACACGGGAGCGGCGGCGGTGGTCGCCAAGGGCGGGTCCCTGATGCGAGGACCCGACTCAGGCTCCTCCTAGGACGCGACCTTGGCCTGGGCGGGCGGGCGCGTCCAGCCGGAGGGGCCGGTCAGACGGGTCAGGACGTTGCGGAGGGCGTCGGGACTGAGCGGCTTGACGAGGAAGTCGTCCATGCCGGCCTCGAGGCAGGCGCGGCGGTCGTTGTCGAAAGCGTTGGCGGTGAGCGCCACCACCGGCGTCGCCACGCCGCGGGCGCGCAGGGCCCGGGTGGTCTCCAGACCGGAGAGGCCGGGCATGCGCACGTCCATCAGCACCAGGTCGAAGGCGTCGTCCGCCAGCGCCGCCAGCGCCGCCTCGCCGTTCTCCACATGCGTGACCGCGGCGCCCTCGCGGCGGAGCAGCGCGGTCGCCAGGATGGCGTTGATCGGATTGTCCTCCGCCAGCAACACCCGCCTTCCCGCCGCGGCGGTGGCGGCGCGCTTGCGCGGCGGGGCGATGCGGTCGTCTTCAGCGGCGCGCGCCTGGCCGGCGGCGAGCGCCCGTTCCACCAGCGAGGCGCGCCGCAGCGGTTTGATCAGATAGCCGTCGAAGCCCGCCGCGCGATACTCGGCGATGTGATCGCGTTGCTCGGCCTTGAGCAGCACCACGGCGTGCCGGCCCGCCGGCGGCGGCGCCGGCGGGGCGTCGCCCGCCAGGTCGTGGTCGATCAGGATCACCGCGCCCTCGTCGGTGAGCGGCATCGCCTCCTCGACGCCTGTAGCGCGCACCGCGCGACCGCCGCTGGACTCGATCTGCCGAGCGGCGGCCTCGCGAACGATGGCGGAGGGCGAGGCGACCGCGACCGTGCGGCCCTCGAGCGATGCGTGCGGCTCGCCCGGTCCCGCGATGTCGAACGGCGCTTCGAACCAGAAGTCGGCCCCCAGGCCCTCCTGTCCGCCCACGCCGAGTTCGCCGTCCATGGCTCGGGCCAGACCCAGCGCGATGGCGAGGCCGAGACCGGCGCCGGCGCGCTTGCTCTCGCCGCCGGGTTCGACCTGCATGAAGGCCTCGAAGATCGCCGCGCGCTGCCCCTCCGGCACGCCGGGGCCGGTGTCGGAGACGGTGAAGCGCAAGCGGCCCTTCTCGGCGCGTTCGGCCAGCATCAGCACGCCGCCCTTGCTGACGAACTTCACCGCGTTGCCCGCGAGGTTGAGCAGGACCTGCTTGACCCGGCCTTCATCCGCGAGGATCGGCGCCAGTCCGGCCTCCGCCGCCCACCCGATCTCGACGCCCTTCTCGTGAGCGCGTGGGCTGAGCAACTCGGCCACGGAGCGCAACAAGTCCTCGGGATCGAGCGGCGCCAGCGAGAGCTCGATGCGGCCGGCGCCCAGGCGGGCGTAATCGAGGACGTCGTTGACAAGCCCCAGCAGGTGCTCGCCGCTCTCGGTCAAGGCGGTAACGTAGGCGCGCTGCTCGGCGGTGAGGCGCGTGGCGTCCAGCAGCCGGGCCATGCCGATCACGCCATTGAGCGGCGTGCGCAGCTCGTGGCTCAGGGCGGCGAGGTGTTCGGGGGGAATGCCGGTTGTCGGCTTGGTGGCGCTCATCTGGCGGGCCTTCTAGCCCCCGCGACTTAACGGCCGGTCAAACCGGGCGGTTCAACCGCCGCCGAGCCCTGGACGAACGCTTCCCTCGGAGGGGAAGGGTTAGGCGCTTCAGTTCGATCTCAGGGCGTTCTAACCGCCGCTGAGCGCGCCGAAGATGAGCAGTTCGTCGCCGTCGGCCAGGCGCGCGCGGATGTCGCGGGCGGCGGTCCGGCCGACGAAGATGCGCATGTGCGGCCGGATCCGGTCCTGCTCGTCGATGATGCGGAAGCGAATGCCTGGAAAGCGCCGATCGAGGTCGTCCAGGGCCTCGGCGACGGAAGCGCCGGCGGCCTCGACGCGCGAGACGCCGCCCGAATAGGCGTGAAGCTGCGAAGGGATCAGCACCCGGATCACGCGGCGGCCCTCAGGGCGCCGACACGGCGGCGACGGAGTAGATCTCCGGCAGGTGGCGGGCGATGGCGCGCCAGCTGTCGCCCTCGTCGGCGCTCGCCCAGACCTCGCCGTTGGTGGCGCCGAGGTAGAGCCCCAGCGGCGCTCCGTCGTCGGCGCAGAAAGCCTGGCGCTTGACGGTGAACCAGCCCTGCGAGGACGGGAAGCCCCGGTCCTGCCGCGTCCAGGAGGCGCCGGCGTCGCGAGTGCGATAGACCGCCGGGCGTCCGCCAGGACTGGTTCTCGGCCAGACGTCGGTGCCGTCCATCGGAAACACCCAGGCGGTTTCGGCGTCGCGCGGATGCGGCACGATCGTGAAACCGATATCGCCCACCTCGCGCGGCATGGCGTCGCCAATCCGGTCCCAGCGCGTCGCCGGCCGGTCGAGCCGATAGATCCCGCAGTGGTTCTGCTGCCAAAGCCGGTCGGGCCGGGTCGGGGCGAGCGCGATGTAGTGGGCGTCCTGGCCGTATTCGGGATAGGGATCGGGCGAGAAATTCGCCTCGACGCCCTGGTTCAGCGGCGACCAACTGGCGGCCCGATCGAGGCTCTCGAAGACGCCGCCGGTCGAGGTGGCGAGATACATGTGCGCCGAATCGCGCGGATCGATGACGATCTGGTTGAGCAGCGGGCCGTCGGGCGTGCCGGAGTCGGCGGGCGCCCACTTGTCGTACATCGGGTGCTCGTTGAACCCGGCGACGCTGTCCCAGGTCTCGCCGTCGTCTTCCGACACGAACAGCCCCGGCGGCGAGGTTCCCCCCCACCAGACGTGCGGCTCGCTGGCGTGCCCCGGCTGCAGCCAGAACGTGTGGCCCACCGCCCGCGCGGTCTCGGGATTGTCGGACTTCGGGAACGCCGGAGGCCGGCGCGCCTCGGCCCAGGTCTCGCCGCCGTCACGGGAGCGGAATACGGTCGGTCCGAGGTGCCCGGTCTTGGCCGCGATCAGCCGCACCCGTGGATCGCGCGGGTCGGCGACGAAGTGGTTGACGATCTGGCCGAGGAACAACGGCCCCTGCAGCCGCCACTCCCGTCGCGACCCGGCGTCGTCCATGACCCAAGCGCCCTTGCGCGTTCCGATCAGCAGTTCGGTCATCCGCCGATGAAAGACCCGCGCCTTCGCCCGGTCAATCGCGACGGAGAACGGCGGCGCCGCAGGGTGGGCGTCAGCTCGCCAGCCGGGTCTCGGCGTCGGCGATCTGGCGGGCGACCGGCGAAGAGATCAGCGCCAGCCAGTCGTGATCGGAGACCTTCTTGATGAATTTGTCGGCCGGCAGCGGCCGGGCGAAGAAGAAGCCCTGGAAGAGCGAGCACCCCAACACGCGCAGGGCGTCGACTTCCTCACGGGTCTCGACGCCCTCGGCCAGCACCGCAATGTCGAGGCGGCGGCCGAGTTCGATCAGCGCGGCGCAGATCGCCTGGCTGTCGTGGCGTTCGGCGACGTCGGTGACGAACGCCCGATCGATCTTCAGCTTGCTGAACGACAGCGACTTCAAATCGCCGAGACTGGAAGCGCCCGCGCCGAAGTCGTCGATGGCCACCCCCACGCCCAGCGACGTGAGGGCGTCGAAGGTCTTGCGGGTGTGGACGAGGTCCTCCATCAGCGAGGTCTCGGTGAGCTCCAACTCCAGGCGGCCGGCCTTCAGGCTGTGGTGGCGCAGGGCGTCGGCGATCATCGCCGGCAGGCCGGGATCGCGGAACTGCCGCTCCGAGAGGTTCACGCCGACGCGGAATCCCGGCAGCGCGAGCTGGTCGAAGGCGTGAGCGTCGCGGCAGGCGACATCGAGCACCCAGCGGCCGACTTCATCGATCAATCCCGACTGTTCGAGCACGGGCAGGAACTGGGCCGGGGGGATCGAGCCCACCTGGGGGTGGCGCCAGCGCAGCAGCGCCTCGGCCCCGACCACGCGGCCGGCGTTCATGTCGATCACCGGCTGGTAGAACAGCGCCAGCTGATGTTGGGCGATCGCCTGGCGAAGCGCCTGCTCCATCGAGAACCGCGCCTCCGCGGCGGCCGAGCTCTCCTCGGAGAAGAACGCCAGCTTTCCGGCGGACATGCGGCTCGACTTGGCGAGGGCGCCGATCGCTCGGGCGAGCAGGGTGGACGCATCGGGACCGTCGTTGGGAAAGATCGCCGCGCCCACGCGCACGTCCGGCGTCATGGCCGTCTCGCCGTCGATCAGCGGGTCGCCGAGTTTCGCCGAGAGCGCCTTCAGCGCCGCGGCCGCGCCTTTGGGGCCGTCGGCGTCGAGGAACCAGACGGCGAAGCAGTCGCGGTCGACCTGCGCCATCGGTCGGCGGTCGCCGATCAAGGCGACCAACCGGGCGGCGAACGCCTGCAGCGCTCGCTCCGCGCTGGCCTTGTCGACGGCGGCGAGGCGATCGAACTGAGCCAGGCGGATCACCCCCAGCATCCCCGACGTGGCGCCGCGGGCGATGTCCTTGCCGATGGCCTCCAGCAACGGCTCCCGCGTCGGAGCGCCGGTCACCGGATGGCGGTTGGCCAGGCGATGGCGCACCGATTCCAACCGCTCCGCGACGGCGCTGGCGTCGCCCATCATGCGGGCGAGTTCGTCGCGGGAATCCGCCGATGGCCGGGCGCCGCTCGCGAGCTCCACGCAGTTTTCCAGCTGCTTCGCGGCGGCGCCGACCGCCGAGAGCAGGCCGGCCAGCGCCAGCAGCAGCGCGATGCTGGCGATCGCGGCCGCGCCCACCAGCACGAAACGCAGCGGGCCGCCGCTGAAGGTCGCCGATTGCGACGCCAGCAGCACGGCGGTGGTCATCTGGAAAGCGACGGCGAGGGCCGCCAGCAAGAGCGCCTTGCCGCGATAGCTCAGGCCAGGAACGCCCATGAGGGCGCTATGAACGCGAAGGTTTGCCATGTCGGAAGCGAAGGTGACCAGCCCCAGGGAACGCCGAGACTGCACGCGCATCGCCTTCTATCAGGTGAAGTTTATTGGCTAATTCGCCGGTAACGCTGACGGCTCGTCGCGGGCGGGCTAAGAGGCCCAGCCATGACCTTGCCAGCGCCCCGCAACGCCGTCGTCATCCTGCTCGACAGCCTCAACCGCCACATGCTGGGCGCCTACGGTGGGACCGAATTCGAGACGCCCAACCTCGATCGGTTCGCCAGATCCGCGGTCCGCTTCACCAACCATTACACCGGCTCGCTGCCCTGCATGCCGGCGCGCCACGACGTCCTCTGCGGGGCGATCGATTTCCTCTGGAAGCCCTGGGGTTCGGTGGAGATCTGGGAGGACGCGATCACCTACGACCTGCGCAAGGCCGGCGTGGTGTCGCAGCTGATCAGCGACCATCCGCACCTCTTCGAGAGCGGCGGCGAGAACTACCACGGCGATTTCACGGCCTGGGACTATCAACGCGGTCACGAGGGCGATCCCTGGAAGACCCGGCCCGATCCCAGCTGGGCCGGGGCGCCGGCGTTCGGTCGCCACTGGATGCCGTACGACAATTCGCGCGGCTGGTTCCGCGGCGAGGAGGACTTCCCCGGCCCGAAAACCATGAGCGCGGCGGCGAGGTGGATCGACGAGAACGCCGGCGCTCACGACAGGTTCTTCCTGTTCGTCGATGAATTCGACCCGCACGAGCCGTTCGACACGCCCGAGCCCTGGGCCTCGAAGTACGACCCCGACTGGCGGGGAACCCACCTGATCTGGCCGCCCTACGTGGTCGGCGCGCGGACGCGCGGCGTGCTCGACGACCGTCAGGCGCGGCAGATCCGCTGCCAGTATGGCGCCAAGCTCTCGATGATCGACGCCTGGTTCGGCAAGCTGCTGGATGCGATCGACGCCGCGGGCCTCGGGGAAGACACCCTGGTCATGGTCTGCACCGACCACGGCCACTACCTGGGCGAGAAGGACATCTGGGGCAAGCCGGGCTGTCCGATCTACCAGACCCTCGGCCACATCCCGTTGATGATCCGCGCGCCCGGCGTCGCGCCAGGCACGTGCGAGGCCCTGACGACGGCGGTCGACTTGCACGCCACGCTCTGCGACCTGTTCGGCGTCAGCCAGGCGCACCGCACCCACGGCCGCTCGCTGCTGCCGCTGCTGCGCGGCGAGGCGGCGTCGGTGCGCGACTGGCTGCTCACCGGGGTGTGGGGCCGGGAGGTGGTCCTGGTGACCGGCCGCCACAAATACGTGCGCGGACCCGCGGGCAAGAACGCGCCGCTGTCGATGCTCTCCAACCGATGGTCCACCATGCCGACGCATGGCGCGCTCGACCCGCACGAGGCCTTGCCACGGCCCGACCGCCGCGCGTTCCTGGACCAGATGCCGGGCTCCGACGCGCCGGTGATCCACCAGCGATGGGACGCCGGCGACCGCGTCCCCTACTGGGCGCTCACCCGAATGACCGGAAACTACGTCTTCGACCTCGCGAGCGATCCCGGCGAGGACGAAAACCTCAAGGGCGGCGCGCTGGAAACGCAGCTGGCCGATCGACTTCGCGCCGCCCTGATCGACATGGAAGCGCCCAAGACCCAGTTTGAGCGTCTCGGGCTTTGACTGCGCTTCCGGCCCCGGATCAGCGCCCCCGATGAAGTCGGGAGCTTGTCCGGGGTGGCGGGCTGATGCCGTCTGACGTCAACACTCTCCAGGCGGCGGACGCCTGCGCGACCCCGCATCCGGCGGGCCTCCGCCCGCCACCTTCTCCCGCAAGGGGAGAAGGAAGCGACACGTCGCTAAAGTATTGAAGTTGCTGGTGGCGGTGCTCTGTCCGGGGTGGCGTCGCGCGATTTCAACCCGCTCTAAGGCAGCCGGAACGCCAGCGAGACGTTGAGGCCGCCGAAGGCGAAGGCGTTGACCAGCGTGGCGCGCGCCGCGATCGGCCGCGCCTCGCCCAGCACCAGGTCGAGCGCGATCTCCTCGTCCGGGCCGAGATAGTTCAGGATCGGCGGCGCGAGGCCCTCTTCCAGCGCGCGGATCGCCAGCACCGCTTGCAGCGCGGTCGAGGCGCCGATCAGATGGCCGTGCGCGCTCTTGGTGGCGATGACCGGATGGCGCCGTCCCTTCTCGCCAAAGACGACGCCGATCGCGTCCGCCTCGTTCTTGTCGTTGAGCGGCGTCCCGGTGCCGTGCGTGGAGATCAGCACTTCCTCGTCGGCGAGGAGCCCGGCGGCGTCCACCGCCTGGCGGATGGCCGAGACCGCGCCTTCCAGCGCCGGCTGGGTCCAGTGAAAGGCGTCCGACGATTGTCCGGCCCCGGCGAGGTAGGCGATCGGCCGCGCGCCCCGCGCCGCCGCCGTCGATTCGCGCTCGATGACCAAAGCCGCCGCCCCGTCGCCGGCCACCATGCCGTCGCGCCCGGCCGAGAACGGGCGGCAGGCTGTCTCGCTCATCGCCTGCAGGCCCTCCCAGACCCGGATGCCGCCCGGCGCGCACATGCCCTCCGTGCCCCCGACCACCACCATGTCCGCCATCCCGGCCTGGATCAGCATCGCGCCCTGGGCGATGGCGTGGCCGGACGAGGAGCAGGCGGAGGAGGTGGTGAACACCGGGCCGGTGACGCCGAACTCCATGGCGATGGCGCTCACCGCGGCGCTGCCCATCAGGCGGGGAACGGTCAGCGGATGGATCTTGCCGGAGCGCAAGCCGTAGAAGCGCTCGTAGGCCTTCTCCAGCGTCCGCACGCCGCCGATGCTGTTGCCGAGCACGGCGCCGGAACGCGGGCCGAGCGGCGCGCCGACGAGTCCGGCCTGCGCCAGGGCCTCGTGGGCGGCCTTCAGCGCAAACACCGAGAAGAGATCCAGCGATGCGCCCACGCGCCGCCCGAGCGCCGCCTCCAGGGCCGGCACCGCGTCCTCCTCGATCAGCGCCACCGGCTGGGTCCAGGGCGCGGGACCGTATTGCCCCGGGTCGAGCAGGTGGGGCTTGATGCCGCTGCGGCCGTCGCGCGCGGCCGTCCAGTTGGCCCCGACGCTGAGACCCAGCGCCGAGACCGCGCCGAGGCCGGTGACGGCGATACGCTCGCTCAAGTTCAGGCTTCCTTGGCCGCCGCCTTGGCGTCGATCATGGCGTCGATCTTGGTCAACACGTCGCCGAGGGTGTCGGTGCGTGTGAAGGCGTCCTCGGCGATCTCGATGCCGTACTTCTCCTCGATGGCGAAGACAACGCTGACCAGGTCGACGGAGTCGAGGCCGATGTTCTCGAGGGTCGCCGTGGGGACCAGCTTGGCGCGGTCCATCAGCGCCTCCTCGGCGATGATGTCGATCAGTTCGTCGTCGCGTGCCGACATCGAGGTCTCCGGAAAGCGGCGCACCCACGCCCGCTGAAACTTGTCCTTAGGCCAAATAGCAGCCCCGCGCCGGCCCGCCAGCCCCCTTTCGAGCGCACGCGGACCGTCTGACCGCTAGCGTGGCAAATAGGTCCGCAGCACGTCCTCGATAATTCTCTCGAGCTGGTTCAGCGTGTTGCAGACCTTGGCCACATGGCAGAGCCGCGCGTAGTCGCTCATGCGCGAGTCGCCCTGGTTCCAGTAGGTCTCCGGCTCCGGGTTGAGCCAGATCACCGCCCGGGCGCGATGCGAGATGTCGCGCAGGATGTCGAGGCGCGGGTTGGCGTAGTTGGTGCGGCCGTCGCCGAGGATGATCACCGTGGTGTGCCGGTCGAGTTCCTCGCGATGCAGTTCGGTGAAGTCGACCAGGGCCCGGCCGTAGTCGGTGGGACGAAAGCCGATCTTCTTGATGATCTGAGCGATGGCCTCGTCGAGTTGTTCCTCCTCGAGGATGTCGCCGACCCGGACCAGACGGTCGGAGAAGGCGAAGGCCTCCAGCTTCTCCACCACTTCGTTCAGGCTGTAGAGGAACAGCAGCATGAACTGCGCGGCCGCCTGCACGGAGCGCGAGACATCGCAGATGGCGACGATCTTCGGCTTGTCGATGGTCTCGCGCTTCCAGACGATGTCGAACGGCACGCCGCCGTAGGGCATCGACTTGCGGATGGTCTTGCGGACGTCCAGCTTGCCCTTGTCGGCGCGATGGCGCTTGCGTGAGTAGCGGCTGGCGAGGCGCTTGGCCATGCGCTTCACCAGCGCTTCCATCGAGCGCATCTCTTCCGGCTCGACGCTGGTCAGCTTCTGCTCGGCGAGAAGTTTTTCGCGCATGCGACGGCCGGTCTCGGACGCATAGAGCTGCATCTGGCGGTCGACGAACTTGTTGGCCTCGACGAACAGCGCCTCGCGGCGCTCGGCCAGCCGGTCGGCCAGAGCCTCGTCGCGCGGCAGGCCCTGCTCGCGCAGGCGCTGGATCAGCTCTTCGAGCTCGCGCAGGCCCATGTTGTCCAGCATCCGCCGCGACAGCAGGTTGCGCTGGGTGTTGAGCCGCACGTCGGTGGCCCGCGCCCGGTTGGCGGCGCTCTCCATGGCCTGCGCCAGGCTGATCTGATCGCCGGCGAGCAGCATGTCCGCCAGCGGCAGCTCGGCGGGATCCTCGGAGGCGCCCTGGCCGGCGGCTCGCCCCTGCTCGGGCGGCTCGCCGCGGAATTCGTCGCGGGTGAAGTAGGTCTCGAAGCAGTCGTCGAAGCGCGCCACCTCCTCCGCGCTCTTGGCGAGGGCGATGCAGAGCGCGTCCTTCAGGAGGGTGCGGTCGGCGTAGCCCACCTCCATCAGCGCGCGGTGGGCGTCGATCGCCTCGGCCGGCGAGACGCGCACTTCCGAGGCGCGCAACGCCTTGATGAAGTCCTCGAGGGCCGCCTGGACGGGCGTGGCCACCTCACTCGCCTCCGGGCGCCTCGCTCGCCTTGGCGACGAAGTCGTTCAACTTCGGTTCGACGGCGACGATGTCCTGCTCGAACTTGAGCAGCACGCTCAGCGTCTCGCGCACCACGTCCGCGTCCAGCGCCTTGGCGTGCAGGAGGATGAGCGCGCGGGCCCAGTCCACCGTCTCTGAGATCGAGGGAACCTTGCGCAGCTCCAGCGTGCGCAGGCTCTGGACGAACGCGACGAGCTCCCTGGTCAGCCTCGCCTCGACGCCGGGCACGCGGGTGGCGACGATCTTCTCCTCCAGGTGCGCGTCCGGCAGGGGGATGTGCAGGTGCAGGCACCGGCGTTTCAGGGCGTCGCCGAGGTCGCGGGCGTTGTTGGAGGTGAGGAACACCAGGGGCGGCGTCTTGGCCTTCACCACCCCGATCTCGGGAATGGAGACCTGGAAAGCCGAGAGCATCTCGAGCAGGAAGGCCTCGAAGGCCTCGTCGCTCTTGTCGATCTCGTCGATCAGCAGCACCGCGCCGCCTTCCTGGCGCAGCGCCTTCAGCAGCGGCCGAGGTTCGAGGAACGGTTCGGAGAAGAACATGTCGCCCATGCCATGCAGGCGGTCCATCGCCGCCTCCATGGAGTGCGCGCCCTCCAGCGCCTCGCCCATGCGGTCCTTGAGGATCTGCGTGTACAGCAGCTGCTTGCCGTACTTCCACTCGTAGAGCGCTTTGGACTCGTCCAGGCCCTCGTAACACTGCATGCGGATCAGCGGCAGGTCGAGCAGCGTGGCGGTGGAGATGGCCAGCTCGGTCTTGCCGACGCCGGCGACGCCTTCCACCAGCACGGGCTTCTGCAGGTGCTGGGCCATGAACAGGGAGGTGGCGATGCGCCGCGACGCGATGTAGCCGACGCCGGCGAGCCCCTCGATGATCGCTTCCACGGAACGAAGCGGGGACGGCGGGAGGGCTTCCTTGAGTTGAACGGTCAAAGGTCTCTGCTTTTCAATGGTCGGCCCGCCGTACGTTGCGGCGATGCGCTTTCGAGTAATGCATCTGCTTTGCCGGTGTTGCGCGGCGAAGGCAACCTCTCGGCGCCGCGGCCCTTCCGCCCGGCGGTCGGCGCGAGTTCGCGGCCCCGATCGTCGCGCCGGGACTCCGACCCGCGCCGGCGCCGGCGCCGTGGCGTTCGCTTACGGCAGTCGCGGACCTGGGTCGCCGCAGCCGGAACGCTCGACATCGCGGCGCGGACCCGAGACGCGGAACACCCGATAGCGGACCGTCGCTCCGCCTTGGCCGCGGTCGATCTCGGGCAGGGGCGTCACGTGAGCGAAGCAGCTCCGGACCTGGGGTTCGCCGCCGTCGCGGGGCGGGACGAGGATGAGGCCGGGGCGCGAGAAGTCGGCGCGCGCCGCCGGGAGCTCGAAGCTATAGCGTTCGCGCTCGAAGACCTCGGCGACAGGCGCCTTGATCGCCGGCCAGTCCGCGAGCTCCGCGACGATTCCGTAGTCGGTCCCGCCCACCCACGCGGCCCCCGCGCCAATCCGCGCTCGTTCGACCCCGGCCGCGAACGCCGGCCAGCCGCGAAGGTCGCGCGCCGGAACGGGGTAGGCCAGGCGGCCGTCGGATGCCGCCGCCACGACGATCAGCGTCGCGCCGGCGCAGGCAAGGCCGAGCCAGGGCGCGGCGGTGCGCAGTCGGGCAAGCCAACCGCTCGCCCGCTCGGCCGCGGCCGCCGCGCAGAGGGCGAGCGTGGGATAGAGCGGCGCCGGCCACTGGCCCTGCACCTCGTCGTGCAGGCTGTGGAAGGCGAGGTAGAGGACGTAAGGCGCGCAGATCGCCAGCAACGGCGCAGGCGACAGCCTGCGGACCGAGAGGCCGAGGAAGACCGCGATCAGCGGGTTGAGCAGCAGGACCTGGTCGACGACCAGCTTGATCAGGTAGCCCGGCGCCCAGCCGTCGACCCGCACCCGGCCGAACTGCCTGTTGAAGGTGAGCCATCCGTGGGCGGCGTTCCAGGCGACGTTCGGCGCGAACACCGCCGCGGCGATCGCCGCCGCCAGCCACGGCCACGGCGTGGCCAGAGCCCGCCGGCCGTCCCGGGCGCCGGCGAGCCAGAACACCAGGCCCGGGCCCAGGAACAGCGCGGAATACTTCGACAGGCAGGCGAGGCCCGCGGCGAAGCCCGCGCCGAGCCACCAGGCCGGATGGCGCCGCACCGCCCGAAACGCGCAGCAAAGCGTCGCGGTCCAGAACAGGCCGTTCTCGGCGTCCGGCACGGCCAGGAGGCCGCCGACGCCGACCAGGATGGTGGCGTTGAGCCAGATCGCGCCCCTGGCCGCCACTCGCTCTCCGAGGCCGGCGACGCGGCCGAGATCGAAGGTGAGAAGGGTGGTCAGGGTGGTCGAGAGGATCGCGCCCAGCCGCACCCCGAGCGGCTTGTCGCCGGCGACCTGCCGCCCCGCCCAGATCAGCCAGGCGACCATCGGAGGGTGATCATAGTAGCCGAGGTCCGGCCGGAACGACCACAGTCGGTAGTAGGCCTCGTCTTCGGTCAGCGGCGTGACGGCGGCGATGACGAGCCGCAAGGCCAGCGTCCCGGCGATCACCGCCGCCAACGCCCGGACGGACGGTCCGGCGGACTGGCTACCAGACTCCGAGGAAAGTGCTGACATAGTTGAGCACCGCGCCGCACGCCGCGCCGGCGAGGCCCGCCAGGGGCCATGTGAGGCCATGCACGTGCAGTTCGGCGGCGACGGCGACGTTGGCCACGAGGCTGATCGAGCAGCGCACGGCGAAACGCAGGTAGCCCGCCAAGAGCCCCCAACCCTTGCGGCGACGATCGCGGTAGGTGACGGCGTTGTTGACCAGGTAGTTGGAGCTCATCGCGACCAGCGCCGCCAGCGACTGGCCCTCCCAGAACCGCATCCCCGACGTCTGGGTCAGCGTCAGCACCGCCATATGCACGGCGATCCCGCTCAGGCCCACGAGCGCGAAGAACGCCATGCGCGGCGAGATCACATCGCCGGAAAGCTTGGCCGCGACGAGGCCGAAGTACTCCAGCACCACCCGCCCATCCATCTTGCTCTCGCCGGCCTCGCGCACTTGGAAGGCGTAGGGCAGCTCCGCGATGCGCAGCGGCGCCGGCTGGGAGGCGATGAGGTCGAAGAGGACCTTGAAACCCGACGGCTCCAGCCGCCCGGCCACGCGGTCGACCAGGTCGCGTCGGATCATGAAGAAGCCGCTCACCGGGTCCGACACCGGCGTCTTCAGCGCCCGCCTCGCCAGCGCGGTCGCCACCTGGCTGCCGAGCTTGCGGAGCGGAGAGAGGCCCTTGTCCAAGCCCTCGGCGTGCAGATAGCGGCTGCCGATCGCCAAGTCCGCCTCGCCGGCCTGCAACGTCGCGAGCATGCGCGGCAGCAGGCTCTCGTCGTGCTGCAAGTCGGCGTCGATCACCGCGACGAAGGGCGCGGCGCTGGCCAGCATGCCCTCGATAACCGCGCCGGAAAGGCCCCGGCGGCCCACGCGCTTGAGGCAGCGGACGCGGCGGTCGCGCGCCGCCAGCTCCTTGACCAGCGCCGCGGTGCCGTCCGGGGAGTCGTCGTCGACGAAGATCACTTCCCAGGCGGCCCCGGCCAGCGCTGACTCCAACTTGGCGATCAGGCGCTCGACATTGGCGCGCTCGTTGAAGGTGGGCGCGACCACGCTCAGCTGCAGCGCGACGGGATCGCCGGCCGCGGGCGGG
>DATJRL010000442.1:0-6210 GCA_035504785.1 Caulobacteraceae bacterium | reverse complement strand
CCTCCTCTTCGACGCCGGCCGCAGCCTGGAAGAGCGGGTGCTGGCCGAACAGTTCGCCGTCTGAGCTGCGCGCGGCCGACGGTCGCCCGGCGCCCATTCCGGATCACCGCTCGTTAAGCCTTTCTGGCTACCGTGGCGCGATTGGGCGTGTGGAGGCGTCTTTGAGCGACAACAACCAGGGCCAGATGATCCAGGTGCCAAACACGCTTCGACTCAAGGTCGGCGGGCGACTAGGGGTGATCGACCCCGCGGCCATCGCCAAGGCGGAGGCGGCGCTGAAGAGCCTGTCGGGCAATTTCGCCGAGTGGCTCCAGGACGAAGTCACCAAGCTCGAGACCGCGCGCCAGCGGGTGCGCACCGAGGGCCTGACGCCGGAAGCCTCCGAAACCCTCTACCTGCGCGCCCACGACCTGAAGGGCCTTGGCGCCACTTACGAGTATCCGCTGGTCACCCGCATCGCCGGCTCGCTGTGCAAGCTGATCGACGACCCCGCGAAGCGCGCCGAAGCGCCCCTGAAGCTGATCGACGCGCACATCGACGCCATCAAGGCGGCGGTGAAGGGCGGCATCCAGACCGACAGCCACCCCACCGGCCGCGCGCTCGTCAGCGAGCTCGAGGAGCAGGTGAAGGCTTTCGCCGGCTGATCGGAGCCCGGGCTCAGCCGCCCAGCGCTCAGCCGCCCAGCGCTCGGCCGATCGGCTCGGCCACGTCCCCGTATCCGGCGTTCGGCGGCAACACGAGCACGCGTCCTCCCGGCCGCTCGGTGATCCGCGGCTCGACCGTCACCAGCTCTCGCGCCTGCGCCCGGAGAATCGCGTCCTCCGCCGACGACGCTTCCGCCAACAACTGCAGGTTCATTCGCGTCGGGAAGATGATGGTGCGCTCGCGCGCCTCGGCCAGGCGCAGCGCCTCCTGAGGCGCGATCCATTCCGCATCCACCGTCTCGGAGCCGTCGCATTGCGCCAGCTGGTCGGCCGGCGCCGCGGCGACATAGAACCAGGTGTCGAAGCGTTTCGGGGTCAGCTTCGGCGTGATCCAGCGGGCGAAGACGGTGAGCGCCTCGAGGTCGAGATAGACGTCGAGCTCCTTCACCAGATCGAGGAACGACCGCTCGTTCCTGGCGATGGCGTCGCGCGCCGCCGCGGCCCGCTCGTCCCCACGGAACGGCGTTCCGTCCAGATGGCGCGCCATCAGGATGCCGGCCTCTTCGTAGGCCTCGCGGATCGCCGCGATCCGCAGCGGACGCTTGTGCGGCAGCGCCCCGCCCCAGCCCAGCGTGCGCTCTTCCCAGCCGGCGTCGTCGTCGCCGGCGTGGGTCTTGCCGCCCGGGAACACCAGCGCGCCGGCCGCGAAGTCGATCTGGTGATGGCGCTGCACCATCAGCACCTCGAACGGGTCGTCGCGCAGCATCAGGATGGTGGCCGCCGGCAGGATCGGGACGTCGGGGTTCTCGCTCATGACGCCACCCTAGACCCGCCCGCGCGCCGCCGGAAAGCGTGCCGCAAGGTCAGCACTGCTGACGGGGTCGGGCGCGGACCGGTGTAGACGTGAGCCCAGCCGTCAACGAGAGCAAAGAGCAGCGGACATGCCCGCCCGTCCCGACTTCATCCGTCACTGGCGCGAGCTGGAGGATCCCCGGCCGCACGTCTACCGCGGCGACACCGAGCCGATGGGGCTCGACGCTTCGGTCGGCGAGAAGCTGGGCCTCACGCGGATCGGCGTCCACCACGTGCGCCTGCCGCCCGGTCGGCGCACCAGCTATCCGCACGCCGAGAGCGCGGAGGAGGAATTCGTCTTCGTGGTCGAGGGCCGTCCGGACGTCTGGATCGACGGTCATCTGCACCCGCTGTCACCCGGAGACTGCGTAAGTTTCCCAGCGGGAACAGGGATTTGTCACAGCTTCCTCAACAATACGGGCGATGAGGCGCGCCTCGTCGTGATCGGCGAGAAACCGAAGCCCGACAACCGGATACGATACCCGAAGAACGAGGCGCACGAGGCCACGCGGCCGGACGCCTGGAAGGACTGGCCCGCGCGGCCCCTGGGACCTCACGACGGCCGCGCCAGGCGCCCCTGACCGCATGGCGCCCGCGCCGCTGGTCCGCTAGCTTGGGGAGCTCTTCGCGGGAAGGCGGGCCATGATCTTCGAGCAAGTCGCCACCGGCGGCTGTCAGTCGTACCTGATCGGATGCGAGGACAGGCGCGTCGCCGCGGTCATCGATCCGGAGATCTCGCAGGTCGACCGCTACCTGGGCCTCGCCGCTCGCGACGGCCTGCGCATCCGCTACGCCATCGACACCCACACTCACGCCGACCACTTCTCGGCGACGCGCGAACTGGCCGAGCAGCTCGGCATCCCGCCGGTGGCGAGCACGCTCAACCCCGCGCCTTACGTGAAGCTGCGCCTCGACGACGGCGAACTGCTGCAAGTGGGAGCGCTCAAGATCCGGGCGATGCACACCCCGGGTCACACCCGCGACTCCATGTGCCTGATCTGCGACGACCGCGTCTTCACCGGCGATACGCTGCTCATCGGCGGAACCGGCCGCACGGACCTGCCCACCGGCAGTCCCGAAGCGCTCCACGAGAGCCTGTTCGGCAAGCTGCTGAAGCTCGACGGGGCCATGATGGTGTTCCCGGCCCACGACTACAAAGGTCGATCCTCCTCGACCATCGCCGCCGAGCTGACCGACAACCCGCGGCTGCAAAAGCGCGAGCGGGCCGAGTTCGTCGAGATGATGAACCACCTCAACCTCAGCGCCCCCGCCCACCTCACCGAGGCGCTACGCACCAACCTCAGCGGCGGCAAGACCGTGCAGCAGCTGCTGGCGGAAGCGGCGGCGGTGGCGCCGTTCGTGGCCATGAGCGACGTCGCCGAGCGCGCCGGCAAGAGCGACCCGAACTTCATCGTGCTCGATGTGCGCGAGCGCGAGGCCTACGCCGCCGGCCACATCCCGGGGGCCAAGCACCTGCCGCGCGGCCAGCTGGAGCTGCGGGTCGACGACGAGCTGCCCAACCCCACCGCGCGGATCGTCGCCTGCTGCGAGTTCGGCCGCATCTCGACCCTGGCCGCACAGACGCTGCGCACCCTGGGCTTCCTCCACGCCTCGGCGCTCGACGGCGGGATGCAGGCCTGGCGCGAAGCCGGACTGCCCCTGACCAAGGAGTGAGCCTCCCGGCCGGGATAGCGGCGGCGGCCGTGCAGACTCCTCCTCCGGCTTGCGTTGATGCCAACCCGATGGCCGACTAAAAGGCCTGCGTGTTCCCACGTATCGTCTGATCGGCGACTTGGGGGGCGCCGTGGAGCAACTCGGTCATCTCGAGCTTCGTCGGTTCGACGCGGTTCTGCCGCGCATCTACGCCTTGCGAGATCAGGCGCGCTTCGGCGCGGAGGTCATCGCTTTGCTGCCGGAGGTCGTCGCCTGCGACACCTGCACCTACAACGAGACCGACCTCACGCGCGGCGTGAACGACTATCTGACCTGGCCGCCGAGCGACGGCTTTCCAGAGCACCGCGCCGTCTTCAACCGCTACATGCACCAGCATCCGCTCTACCGCGCCTTCGCGCGCACGGGTCCGCGCGGCGCGGCGAAGATCTCGGACTTCGTCAGCCTCACCCAGTTCTCCCGATCCGCCCTCTACAACGAGTACTTCCGGCGCCTGGGCCTGAGGCGCCAGATCGGGATCTCGGTGCGGCTCGAGGGCGGCGGGCGCGGCGCATCGATCGCCTTCAACCGAGCCGGATCGGACTTCGACGAGCGCGATCGCGCGCGTCTCAATCTGTTGCGCCCGCACCTCGTGCAAGCGGCCGCCAACGCCGCGGCCGTCAGCGAGATCGAGGCCGACCTGGCCTTGTTGACGGCGGGTATGGAGACGCTGCGTCTGGGCCTCGCGCTCCTGGCGCCGGACGGGAGGGTGCGGCGCATCAGCATGCGCCTGCGCCGGTTGCTCGCGGCCTGTTACGGCGAACGCAGCGTCGCGGGCGGCCAGCTGCCCGAGGACGTGCGAAACTGGGCGCGCCGCGCGGGGAGATCCGGAACTCGAACTCCCTCGATGGTGTTGCCGGACCAGCGCGGCCGGATCGTCCTGCGCCTCCTGCCGGTCGCCGCCGGGCTGCTGGTCCTGGCCGAGGAGCCGGCGCCGGCGGCTGGGCCCCTGGCCTTCGCCACGCTCGGTCTGACCCGGCGCGAAGGCGAAGTGCTTGCCTGGATCTGCCGCGGCAAAAGCAACGGCGAGATCGCCGCCATTCTGGAGATCAGTCGCCGGACAGTGGAGAAGCACGCCGAGCGGATATTCCCGAAGCTCGGCGTCGAGACCCGCCTGGCCGCCGGCAGTTTCGCGCGCGATTGGCTTTCCCGGCGCAGCCGCGCCGAGTAAGGCGCTCGCCGTCCTTCCGCCCCCGCCCCGTGCGCGGTCTCGACGGTCGAGACTGGACCGAATCCAACCCTTCCCCCATCGGCGACGCGTGCTTCGCACGACGCGCCGCTCGCCCCCCAGGGGGAAGGGTTCGGCGCTTCGGCTCGATGCGCGCCTACGCCGCGCTGGCGCGCGGCTCCAGGGAGTCGGCTTCGGCGAGCTGGTCGATCTTGTCGAGCAGGTAGTCGACGTCGTCGCGGGACACCGGCTGCGGCTGGGTCAGGAAGCGCTCCAGCAGGCGGCGCTGGAAGCGCTGGATGTCGTTGGCGCCGCCTTCGAACTCCAGCGAGTGGAAGGCGTCCACCGCCGCCCGGAACGCCGGCACGAGCCGCGCCGGCAGGCCGGCGCGCTCGTAGATCGCGGCCAGGCCCAGCGGTCCGGCGTCGTGCACCATCAACCAGGTGCGATGGTGCGGCACGCCGGACAGTTCCGCCAGGCCGTACTCGAAGAAGCTCATGTGCCCGTTCACGAGGGCGCGCAGCAGCAGCGACGGCGTCAGGCGCTGGCTGCGCCGCAGGTGCGCCGCAAACGCCGGCAGGTCGCTGGCGCGCGCCGCCTGCTCCACCAGATCGAGACTGGTCCGCTCGCGCGCGCCGATCGCGAGCGTGAGCGCGACTTGGGCCGGGATGTCGTAGGTTTCCAGGAGACGCTCGCGGACCTCGCCGGTCACCAAGGTGACCAGCCGCTCGCTCACCGAGGCCGGCAGGGCGTTGCGCAGGGCGATGGAGGCGAGCACCGCCTCGGACGCCTCGAAACGGTCGATCGCGGTCTGCAACGCGTTTTCCGAGAAGCTCGCGCCGGGATTCTGGCTGGCGACGCGCACCGCCGCGGCCTCGCCTGTCTCGGCGATGGCGGTCGTGACCTTCTCCGACAGCCGCGGCCGGCGCGCGACTGCGGTCTGGCGCGCCGCGCCGCCGATGCGGACGATCTCGGCCAGGTCATCGTCGCTGAACGCCGGCGAGAAGTTCAGCACCGGGACGGCGATGCTCTCGACGTCGCGCGCCAGCCGGTTGGCCACATCGCGCGGCACCAGCGGCGAGGCTTGCAGGGTGACCGCCAGCGCGCGCCGCACCTGCTCGGCCGCGTCGCGCGCCATCAGGCGCAGGATCTCCTGGGCCTCGGTCCGCTCGGCGCCGGTCAGCTGCGCCCGGTCCATTTGCAGGCACACGCGCTGCGCCACGGCCGCCCGCTCCTCCGGCTCGGCGCCCTTCACGAGCAGCCGGATGTCGGCGTCGGTGAGCGCTGATCGGGTCGTGGTCACGAGGCGCGAATCTTGATCCGAGGTGGAGGCCCATTAGACCCGCGCATGCTTAATGCTTGGTTGGGATCGGCCGGCCGCGCCAAGATTCTCTTAGCACCTGCTCCCCACGCCGCGGCGCCAGGGTGAACGCGCTCACGGGTCGTTAAGCCTGTATCGTAACCAGCCCACAACCGGCGCCCGGTAGAGTCCGGCGTTCCGTGTTCACCAGGATGCCTCCGATGACGACCGCTCCAGACGCCGGTGTTTCCCAAGACGGCGTGTCGATCGTCGAGCAGTCGCTGGCCGCGCAGGCGGCGTTGCTGCCGCAAGCGCTCGGCGTGTTCGCCGTCTGCCTGCCGATCTACGTCTGGGCCGGCTCTTACGCCGTCAACGCACATTGGATGTCGGCCAGTTTCGCCATTTTCGCCATCAACTGGGGCGCGTTCTACTTCGCCATCCAACACCTGCGGCGCCCGGACTTCGGCGCGCCGGGCCGGCGCACCCGCGTCCACGTGATGTGCGGACTGCTATGGTCGGCGGCGGTCTGGCAGATG
>DATJRL010000441.1:0-14948 GCA_035504785.1 Caulobacteraceae bacterium | reverse complement strand
ACCGTCGGTCCCCCTCCCCCGCGTTGCGGAGAGGAGAGGAAGCGCCGGCGCGGTCGAGGGCGTTCGTTGACGCTTCGGACATCCCCACCCGGCTGCTTCGCAGCCACTCTCCCCGTGAGGGGGGATGGTTCGGGGAGGTTGATCTCGGATTGAAACACACCATTTCTTTCAGTAACGCCACGCGGGCGCGGTCTTTGACATTGTTTGGGTTGGGATGACAGTGGTGGAACAAGCCCTGCGGAGCGTGTGGCCGCGTGTCCGCGACGCGGGCGGGGACCGTTATTATCGGTGATTATCGGTGGAAACCCGGTCAAAGCGACCTCCCCTCGAGGGGGCGGGGTTGGGGTGGGGATCTGCTGCGGGCCGTCAGGGTGGCGGACAGAGCCCCCCACCCCGCTGCTGCGCAGCGACCCCCCTCGGGGGGGAGGGTGGGTTCAAAATGCTACGACTTCGGCGCCAGCGCCTTGGCCATGGCGTTCGCGACGACCTCGCGCTCGTGCGGCGTGCAGTGGAGTTCCTCGCAGACGCGGTCGGCGACCTTGTGCTGCAGGGCTGGGATCATCGCGCTCATCAGCGGCGCCTCGCGCTGCATCACCTCCAGCTTGATCAGCGGCGTCTTCGCCACCAGCGCCCTGCCGGTGTCGCTGGAGAGCCAGGCGATGTAGTCCTGGAGCTGCTCGGCGGTCAGGTTGTCGGCGTAGGCCTGCACGGTCGCGTCGAGCAGCGACGGGATCATCTGCATGACCTCGTCCTGCATGTCCCGCTCGATCGCGGCGACGAACTTCGCCTGCTCGGGCGGCACATTGGCCGCCACGAGGTTGGTGGTCATGGCGAACATGCTCCTCATTTGGGCGTTCACCGCCTCGGTTCCGCCGCTGAGGTCGAGGAGCTGGCGCGCCAGCTGCATCCGCGTCGCCGCGTCCGGATCGGACTGCGGCGGAGATGACAGCGTCTGGGCCTCGGCGCTCGCGGCGAGCGCGGCGGCGGCCAGCGCGGCCGCGATCAAGCTGGAAAGTCGCATGTTCGCCCCTTCGTTGTGGTGGCGAGACTAGGGCGACTGTCGCGCGAGGGCAACGCTGCGCCGGCGCCCCTTCCCCCTTGAGGGGGCTGTTGCGCAATTCGATGAGATCGCTCTGAAAGCTCCCTTCCCCCTTGCGGGGAAGGGTTGGGGATGGGGGTGTCAGCTCGGTCGTTGTTGATTCGGTTTGGGAATCTCCGAGTCCTGACGACAGGCAGTCGTGCTCGCACCCCCACCCCCGACCCCTCCCCGCAGGGGGGAGGGGAGTTTTGCAAAGGTCCCCTTGCGGGAGAGGGGTTGGGGGTGGGGGTCTGCTCGAGGCGTCTCGGTGGCGGGGAGAGCCCCCCACCCCGCTGCTGCGCAGCGACCCTCCCCTCGAGGGGAGGGTGGTCAGTAGAGCAGGAACTGGCGGCGTTCCTCCACCCACGACGCTTCGTCCGGCGCGGTGAGCGCGTCGAGGTCGCCCGGCGCGGCGGCGGGATCGTCGACCCATTCGCGCAGGGCCGGGCCGCCGTTGATGACGTCGATGGCGAGCTTGCCGACTTCGTATTCGTACGGAAAGTCGCGCCAGAGGTCGTAGCCCGGGTAGAGGCGGCGGATGGCCTTGAAGGCCAGCGCCTGGACGCGCCAGGGCCGGAAGGCGGCGTGGTTGTACATCGGACCTTCCGTGACGATCTGGACGCCGTGGCAGAGCCGGCCGACGTGCTTGTGGAACGTCGGCTCGAACCAGCAGTCGCGCAGGGCGCAGCCGGCGAGCCAGGCGGGAGCCAGGGCCTGCATCTCGGCGATGACGGCGCGGGCGCCGATGTCGGGGGCGCCGAACAGCTCCAGCGGACGCGTCGTGCCGCGGCCCTCGGAAAGCGTGGCGCCCTCCAGCATCACCGTGCCGGCGTAGGCGCGGGCCATCCAGAGGTTGGGGGCGTTGGGACTGGGGTTGATCCAGGGCCGCGTCCCCAGCGGCCAGCCGTAGCCGGGCGCGGCCTCGGGCGCCCAGCCGGCCATCTCGACTGCCCGGTAGTCGACGTCGAGCTTCAGGGTGGCCACGAACCAGCGGCCGAGTTCGCCCAGCGTGAGGCCGTGGCGCATGGGGAGCGGCCCCGCGCCGACGAAGCTCTCCCAGCCAGCGCGCAGGCGGAGGCCCTCGACCGGGCGCCCGACCGGGTTCGGCCGATCCAGCACCCAGATCGCCTTGCCGCGCGCCGCGGCGGCCTCCAGCACGTACCGGAGCGTGGTGACGAAGGTGTAGATGCGGCAGCCGAGGTCCTGCAGGTCGACCAGCAGCACGTCGAAGGCGTCCATCATGGCGTCGGTGGGCCGGCGCACCTCGCCGTAGAGGCTGAACACCGGGATTCCAAGCGCCGGGTCGGCGTAGTCGGGGCTCTCGACCATGTTGTCCTGCTTGTCGCCGCGCAGGCCGTGCTGCGGGCCGAACGCGGCGCTGAGCTCGATCTCCGGCAAGGCGGCGAGGGCGTCGAGGGCGTGGACGAGATTCGCGGTGAGCGAAGCCGGATGCGCCAGCAACGCCACCCGCTTGCCGGCCAGCGGCGCGCGCAGGGCGGGGTCGGCGATGAGACGGTCGATTCCGAATTGCATGGCCGATTCCCCTCCCCCCTGAGGGGAGGGGTTAGGGGTGGGGGTGTCTCACCGCAAGGGCGATCTGAGTCTCTCCTCCCCCGAGCAGCGCAGCGAAACGGGGGAGGTGTCAGGCGGGGCCTGACGGAGGGGGCGTGCGCCAGTTGCCCCCTCCACCATGCTTCGCATGGTCCCCCTCCCCCGCTGCGCGGGTGAGGAGTGGGCTAGGGAAGCTCCAGGACGAAGCCGGCTGGGGCGTGAAAGTCGGGGCGGTCGGGCGGATGCGCCAGGGCCCAGTAGGACTTGCGGCCGGAGGTTTCCTCGATCACGGCCGAGATGGCCAGGCGCCAGGGCGCGCCGGCGACGTCGGGGACCGGCGAGAAGTCGACCTCGGCGCGCAGTTCCAGGCGATCGTCGGCGGCGTTCACCGAAATGGCCGGCGCGGCGATCTGCGCGTCGCGCATGCCGTCGCGGTAGCTGTCGAAGACATAGGCGGCCCAAGCCGTCGACGGGGCGAGGTTCAGCTCGACGTACCCTTCGACGCCCCCGGGCCGCACGAAGGTCTCGAAGCAGGTGGTCCGCCAGAGTTCGTCGGCGCGGGTCGACTGGCCGACGGACGGGATGGTCAGGTCGCGGATCGCGCCGGAGAGCGTATAGGTCAGCCGCAGCCGGCCGGGCGAGGGCCGGGCCGCGTCGACTTCGATCCGTTGGACGGCGTCGCAGGGCGTGGCGGGGTGAGGAACAAGCCGGCGGATCACGACTTGCGCGCCAGGGTGTAGCCGCTGCCGAGGGTCTCGGCGTAGCGCTCGGCGGGATCGTAGCTGCGGAGGGCGGCGGCGAGATCGGCCTCGAAGGCGGCGTGCCGGTCGCCGAGGGCCCGGCGGGAGAGGAACGAGGTGGAGCGCAGGTTGCCGAGCAGCGTCTCGAGCGTCCACGTGTGCGGCGTCTCGAAGTGGTAGCTTGCGACCTGGAAACCGGCGGCGCGCAGCACCGCCTCCTGGTCGGCGAGGCCCTCGGCGTGGGTGGGATGAGGCGAGCCATGCAGGCGCTGGACGGGCTTGCCGATGTAGCGCTCGGTCATGTCGACCACGATCCGCCGCCAGGGCGCGGACCCATCGCCGTCGAAGGGCGTGTCGCCCATGGTGACGAGGGCGCCGCCGGGTCTCAGCCATCCGAACGACCGCTCGGAGACGCGCGGCTGGTCGAAGCGGTGGAACGCCGAGGCCGCGGTGACTAGGTCGAAGGCCGCCGCGGGCGCCTCGAAGTCCTCGGCGCGGCCGACGCTCCACTGGATGTTCTGCACGCCCAGTCGAGCGGCTTCGCGCTTCGCCGCCTCGATCATCTCCGGCTCCGTGTCGACCGCCAGCACCTCGGCGAAGCGGCCCGCGATGGCGAAGGTGAGCCGCCCCGGCCCGCAGGCGAGGTCGATCAGCCGCGCGCCCTCAGCGGGCAATTTCGCCCGCGCCAGCATGTCGTCCAGCAGCGCCGCGGGGTACGGGACCCGGTAGCGGAGGTAGTCCTCCGCGACGCCGGCGAAGGCGTCGGGTCGGAAGTTGGGCGGGACCTCGGGGGAAGGGTTGGGGCTGGACGGCATCATCCTGGCTCCGTCACCCCGGACAAGCTGCCATTGGCAGCGCCGATCCGGGGCCGGACGCGCCGCCACGGAGCTGGAAGCCGTCTAGGAACCGGATGGTCCGACCCCGGCTCTCCGCTGCTTCGCAGCTCCGGCCGGGGTGACGGAGAAATGCGATTCCGAGTCAACACAGCCCGCTCACTTCCAATCAACGCCGAGCTCGGCCAGCAAGGCGTCGGCGCCATAGACCTTCTTCAGCGCTTCGGCGATGGCGGCGGACGAGAGCGCCACGGTCCGGTTCGTCGCGGCGTCGTAGCCGTAGTCGCCGCCCAGGCTGGGCAGGTTGCCGTCGAAGGCCGTGCCGATCACGGCGGCCCTGGCGTCCAGCACGGGCGAGCCGGAGTTGCCGCCGATGATGTCGTTGGTGGTGACGAAGTTGAAGACAGTATCCGGGTTCAGCCTGGCCTGCGCCGCAACCCAGCGCGGGTCGAGGTCGAAGGGCGGCGCGCCGGTCGCGCTGGCGTAGAGGCCCGCGAAGGTGGTGAAGGGCGGCACGGCCCTGCCCTGCGAAGTCCAGCCCTTCACGGCGCCGTAGGAGAGCCTGAGCGTGAAGGTCCCGTCCGGATAGATGCTGTCGCCGTAGACCGCGAACCGCGCTTTCGCGATCGCCTCCGAGGCTTTCGCCGCCGGGCCGGTCACCCGGTCCTCGTACTGGGTCCGGATACGGCGCGCGGCGGGATCGATCTTGAGCGCGAACTGGATCATTGGATCGTCGGTGGCTTCGATGGCTTTCTGGCCGCCATCCCAGAGCGCCTTTCGGAAGGCGGGATCGGCCAGGCGCGTCGCGCCCACCAGCCGGTCGGCCAGACCCTCCGGGCTCTCGCGTCCCAGCAGCAGCTGGGTGTCCGGATCGCTGGGCCCAAGGTATTCGCGCACCTTGGAGAGCCAGAACTCCATGTTGATACGCTCGAGCTTGGGCTGGACCGCGTGGGGATCGAGCAGCTCCTGCTCGCGGATCGGCAATTCGCCGTCGGCGTACTCGGGCAGACGCTCGGCCGAAGGCTTCGGGCGCTCCTCGGCAGCGCGCACCAGGCCGCGGGCGTAGCCGAACAGGTCGGAGTCGACGGGATCGGCCTCCAGCATCAGTTCGCGCACGAACAGCGTCCGCGCCGCGTCCTCAGCCTTGGCCATGTCGGCCCAGGGATCGCCGAGGCCGGGCCCGAGCTTCGCGCGGGCTTTGGCTATGAGATCGGCTTCCGAGGCACGCTTGCGGGCGATGAAGCCCTCGTCGGCCAGGGCGAAGAAGCGGCCGAAGGTGACCTTGTAGTCGTTCTCCAGATCCTCGAGGTAGTTGCTCGCGACGCGCTGATTGTCGGGTCCGGACTCGCCAAAGGCGATGATCCGCCCGCGCAGCTCCGAGAGCCGCGTCATCTCCAGCGGCGTCGCGAGATCGCGCTGCATCAGCACCTGCGAGACCGCGTCGTCGCGGAAGGTGCCGCCGGGGTTGCCGGAGGTGAACACCGGCTCGCCGGCCTTGGGCGGCGTGGCGTCGAAGCGCAGATGGTCCGGCGTCGCCGCCGGCTTGCCGTCCTCGTAGAGCCGCAGAAACGCGCAATCGAGGTCGAAGCGCGGGAAGTTGAAGTTCTCCGGATCGCCGCCGAAGAACGCCGCCCGGTCTCCCGGCGTGAACACCAGCCGCACGTCGGCGTACTTGCGGTACTTGTAGAGCTTGAACTGTCCGCCGCCGTAGAGGCCCACCAGCTCGCAATGGTACCGCGCATCGCCGCCACAGGTCTCGGCGGCGACGGCGCTGGAGACCGCTTCGCGCGCCTTCACCAGCGCCAGGCCGGAGCGCCCCGCGCCGGCCGCGTTCACCCGAGCCGTGACGTCGGTGACGCCCACCAGGATCTCCGCGTCCAGACCTGGACACTTGCGCTCGTCGGTCCGGGCCGATGCAAGGAAGCCGTCGCGCCGATAGTCGGCGCCGGCCGGCGCGGCGTCCTGGGCGCAATCGGTGACGCAGTGGTCGTTGGTCAGCATCAGCCCCGAGTCGCTGAGCACGGAGGCCGAACAGCCGATGGACAGGCGCACCGAGGCCGCCTGCACCTTGGCGAGCCAGGCCGGCGTGATGTCGACGCCGTAGGCCGCCTTCACCTTCGCCGCCGGGACGTTGTCGAAGGTCCACAGGCCCTCGTCGGCATGCGCCGCGACTGGGAGCAGCGCCGCGAGCGCCAGCGCGGCGACGCGAGAGCGTGTGGTCATGCCGGGATCGTCGCCCCGGCGCGCGCGGCGTCGAAGGCGGCCCACATCGGCGCGCAGTCGACCATCGCTCCTTCCGCCATCGCCCGGTCGATCGCCATCACGGTGAGGCCAGCCTCGAGGCTGTCCCACGGCGTCACGGGGAAGGGCCGCTCACCGTCGAGAGCCGCGGCGAGGTCGAGCGCCATCGCCTGGTCGGCCCCGTTGTGCGCATCGGCGGTGAGGCCGCCGTACTCGATCCGCTCCGGCTTGCCGCGATGGAGCGTGCGGCGAACCATCAGCTTGTTGCGCACCAGATCGGCGAGGATCGTGCCCTCGGCGCCGGCGAGGTACCATCGGCGCTCGGACAGGGCCACGTGACTGTTGGAGTGGAACGACAGCCGAAAGCCGCTCTCGTACTCGACCAGGGCCACCTGGTGATCGGCCAGGTCCATGTCGGACTGGAAGGCGTCGTTGGCGGCCCGCCAGCCGGCGTCGCGCAGGGCGTAGGCCGGCGAGCCGTCCTCGTAGACCCGCGGCCGGTCCGCCCGCTCGGGGGTGAAGATGCGGCGGCCGCCGAAGCTCGCCACCTTGGCCGGCCGCGACCCGGCGATGCGGCCGAAGATATCGAAATCGTGGCAGACCTTGTCGAGCATGAACGAGCCGCCCCATTCCTCGCGCCGGCGCCAGTTGCGGGCGAGGTAGGCGCCATGCTCAGGCGGCAGATGCTCGGTGGCGTCCATCGAGATCAGCGGACCGAGTTCGCTGGCGTCGACCCGCGCGATCACCTCCTTGACGATCGGCATCGAGCGCATGACGAGGCCGATGTAGAGCGGCGGGATGCTTCCCTCGGCGAGGATTCGAGCCAGTCTCTGGCTCTCCTCGATCGTCCGCACGATCGGCTTCTCGCTGAACACGGGGAAGCCGGCGGCGACGGCGGCGGTCAGGTGGGCCAGGTGCAGGTGGTTGGGGCTGCCGATCATCACCAGGTCGTAGGGCCCGGCGGCCAGCAGCGCCTCCGGTGACTCGAAGGCCCGGCCAGGAAGGATGCCCGCCACCTCCAGGATCGGCGCGCCCACCGGCGCCGGGTCGACATAGCCGTCGACGCGAAGATCCCAGCCGACCTCCTTCATCGCGGCAAGCACATGGGCGATCCGCTGGCCAAGGCCGATGACGCCGATGCGGCGGGTGGTCATGACGCAACTCCCGATGGTTGGACGCTCCCTAACCCGTTCGCACCCGGCGGAGAAGGGATCAGGGACGCTTGAGAGCGCTAGGAACGGGGCGTACCGTTCGGCGCAAAGAACGAGAGGAGACGATCATGTCCTACGCCGCTGGACGGGTGATCAACGACGCCGACAGCCACATCATGGAAAGCCTCGACTGGCTCTCCAGCCACGCCGATCCAAGCGTGCGAGACAAGCTCGGCAGCATGCGGCTCGAGGCCGGCGGCTCCGGCGCCGAGAAGGCTATCGCCAGGGCCATCGCCCGCCAGCAGGACGCTGTCGCCACCGCCGAGATCGCCTCCAACGTCGTCGCCGGGCCGAAGGGCTGGGCCGCCTACGGCGCCATCGATCCCGGCGAGCGGACCAAGGCCCTGGACGACCTCGGCTTCTCCCGCCAGCTGGTGTTCACCACCTTCGCCGGATCGCAGTTCATGCCCTCCAGCGATCCCGACGTGAAGTACGGCGGCGCGCGGGCGCTGAACCGAGCGATGGCCGAGTTTTGCGCCGGCGACAAGCGGTTGATCGGCGTCGGCGTCGTGCCCCTCGACGATCCGCAGCGCGCGGTCACCGAGATCGAAGCCGCGATCGAAGCCGGCGTCGGCGCCATCTGGGTCCCCGCCGCGCCGGCGGGCGACGTCTCTCCCGGCCACCCGGACCTCGACCCGGTGTGGGCGACGCTGGCCGAGGCGCGCGTACCCTTCATGTTGCACGTCGGCGCCAGTTCTCCGAGCCTGCCGGGCGCCTATCACAAGAACGGGCATCCGCGGCCCAAGGACTGGCTGGGCGGCGGCGAGAACCTGCGCGCCAAGGACTACTTCGCCCTCAATTTCGCGCCGCAGAACTTCCTCTGTGCGCTTGCGCTCGACGGCGTCTTCGACCGCCATACGGCCCTGCGCGGCGGCGTGATCGAGCTTGGCGCCGGCTGGGTCCCGGACTTCCTGCGGCGGCTCGACCAGGCCTGGAAGGGCTGGCGCAAGACCGACCCGGTCGTCGCGTCGCTCTCGGCGCCCCCGTCGGAGTTGGTGCGCCGGGCCGTGCGCTTCACGCCTTACGCCACCGAGGACGCCGGCGCGATCATCCGCGAGGGCGGGCCGGACCTGTTCCTGTTCTCCTCCGACTATCCGCACCCTGAGGGCACCAAGAACCCGATCGAGCGGTTCGAGACCGGCTTCGCAGGTCTCGACGAGGCCACGAAGGACCGCTTCTACCGCCGCAACTTCGAGGACATGTTCGCGGGCTGACTTTCAATCAGCCTCGCGTTCGATCAGCGCCGCGAAGGCGATCGGAGTCAGGTCCTCGTAGCGGGGTCCGATGATCTGCACCCCGGTCGGCAGCCCACCCTCGGTCCGAGCGATCGGGGCGCAGGTGGATGGCAGGCCGGGGAAGGTCGCGACCCCCGGCCAGCCGAGCTGGGTGGTGTAGGCGACCGCCTCGCCGTTGATGCTCAGTGTCCGCTCGCCCCAGTTCGGGTTATCGACGTGGGGGAACGCGGGCGCGCCAAAGGGCGGCGCCAGCACGACGTCGAATTCGCGGAACAGCTCGGCCCAAGCGGCGCGGGCGCGAGCGACGGCGTCGAGGCCGTTCATCCAGGCGAAGGCGTCTAGCTCCGCCGGCGGCCCGTCTCCGGGTCCGCGCCGGCTCATGATCGCGCCCAGCATCGACATGTAGGTTGCGTGGCAGGCGGCGAGGTCCGGAACCAGCGGGCTCTCGTCGGCGACGCTCGCGCCGGCTTCGCGGAGGCGGTCGACCAGTGCGTGAATCGGACCCAGCACCTCGTCGTCCGTGCCGGCGACCGGGTGCGCCGACAGCAGCAGCACCCGGAAGTCTTTCAGCGCCGTGGCGCGCGACGGACGCAGCTCCAGTCGGTAGGCGGCGGCTTCGTCGCCCTCGGGACCCGCCAGCACGCCCAGCGCCAGCTCTAGGTCTTCGGCCGTGCGCGCCAGTGGGCCGACGACGCCGAACTCCACCCCGGCGCTCGGACCTTCCAGCGTCGGCGGCGCCTGTCCGGTGGCCGGGACGAGGTCATAGGTCGGCTTGTGCCCGTAGACGCCGCAGAAATGCGCCGGGACCCGGATCGAGCCGCCGATGTCGGAGCCGAACTCCAGCGGGACCATGCCCGAGGCCAGGGCCGCCGCGCCGCCGCCCGACGAGCCGCCGGGACTGCGGCCAAGGTCGTGCGGGTTGTTGGTGCGGCCGTAGACGGGGTTGGCCGACTGCCAGTCCCCGAGGTTCGGCGGCACGTTGGTCTTGCCGAGGATCACCGCGCCCGCCGCCTTCAGCCGGGTGACGCCGGTGGAGTCGGCCCGCGGCGTCCAGCCCTTGAACGGCTCGAGCCCCCAGGTCGTCGGCAGACCGGCGATATTGTGGCTTTCCTTCACCGTCATCGGCACGCCGAGCAGTGGGCGCCGCTCGCCCCGCGCCAGCGCCGCGTCCGCCGCCTTCGCCGCCGCCAGCGCCCCGTCGAAGTCGCGCACCACCACCGCGTTGATCGGGCCGTCCTTGGTCTCGATGGCCTTGACGGCGGCGTCGAACAACTCGACCGCGCTCACCTGCCCGGCGGCCAGAGCCGCAGCCAGATCGCCGGCGCTCGCCGTGGCGTAGTCGAGGGGCTTTTCCTTCAGCATCGGCGGTTCCTCCTGGCCGGACAGCAACACCCGGCGGGCGCGGTGGCAAGACCCGGACGGGGGCATAGTCGGGTCCGCGCCCGATCGCGTCAGGAGAGAACCCTGCGGCTACGCCTGCTCGAGCTCCGGATAGCGCCGGAAGATCCCCTGTTCGTTGAAGGAGATGCGACGCGGCGAGGCCAGGTAGGCCGCGATCCGAGGCCGCCGCTCCACGCGGTCGGCGAGCGACATCACCGAGACGATCTTGGGCGCCAGCCCCGCCATCGTCTTCGGGAAGGCGTACTGCAGGCCGCGCACCGCCTGGAAAAGCGAGAGATCGGCGTAGCAGACCGCCCCGCCGGCCAGGCCCTCGGCCCCCGCCAACAGGCGTTCGAAGTAGCCGAGATACTTGGGCAGGCGCTCCGCCCGGAAGTGGCCGGCCCGCGCGAGCGCCTCCGGCTTCTGGTCTTCGTAGTAGAGGCTGGAGGCGATCGGGTGGTGCGTGTCGTGCGCCTCATCGACCAGATCGGCGATGGTGAGCTGCAGCTGGTTCACCCAGAGACGTGCGGCCTCGTCGGGTGGCGCGAGACCGTGGCGCGCGCCGAGGTAAAGCAGAATGTTGGCCGTCTGCGCGATCGCCCGCTCGCCGTCCAGCAGGACCGGGGGCGCGAAGGGCGCCGGCGTCAGCCCGCGCAGCCGCCGCGCCAGCGCGGCTTCGCCCCCACCCTCGCTCACGGGGCGCCGCGCCACGTCGACGTAGTCCGCGCCGGCGTCCTCGAGCGCCAGCCGCACGAATTCGCCGCGCCCCTGGATGCCGGGCCAATAGTGCAGTTCGTAGGTCATGACCCGTCTCCCACCGCGACGTCCGCAATTCTATCAGCGACCGCGCGTCGCGGCGCCTTTCTTAGCAGCGCCCGAAAGCGCATATCGGCAAGATGACGCCGTGGTCCGTTCCCCGTTCCGTGCCGAGATCGATGTTGCGAGGCCTCGCTTGCCGTTGTCCGTCCTGCGGCAAGGCCCCGCTGTTCTATCGCTACCTGAAGGTCGAGCCGGTCTGCCAGACCTGCGGGCACGACCTCGAGCGGTATCCGTCCGACGACGGTCCGGCCTACTTTACCGTGCTGCTGGTGGGCCACCTGGTCATCGTGCCATTCCTGATTTTCGGCGGACCGCTGATCTGGAAGGCCCCGCTCCAGTTCCTGATCCCCGGCGCGCTGCTCGGCGTTGGCCTGATCACCCTGACCGCGCTGCCGATCATCAAGGGCGGCGTGGTGGGCTTGACGTACGCGCTGAACATCACCCGCGGCGACGCCCGCTTCCATACGGCCGACCGCGCCGAGTAGCTGCGTCCTTCCCTCGTGCGCCCGTTCGCCCCTAAGACGGGGCGAGGGGAGCAGCGATGGTTGAAGCGGCGGAAGCCCAGGCTGGCCACACGCAGACCGGCCAAACAGGGACGTTGAGTCCAATCCGGCGCCTCGCCGCGATCCTCGGCGGCTCGGCGGGCAACCTTGTCGAGTGGTACGACTGGTTCGCCTACGCCAGCTTCAGCATCTACTTCGCCCGGGTCTTCTTCCCCAAAGGCGACCAGACCGATCAGCTGCTTCCGACCTCGGTGATCTTCGCCCTCGGCTTCATCGCCCGCCCGATAGGCGCCTGGGCGATGGGGTTGTTCGCCGACCGCGCGGGCCGCCGCGGCGCGCTGGCGGTGTCGGTGGTGCTGATGGCGGCCGGCTCGCTGCTGGCCGCGCTGGTCCCGGGATTCGCCGCGATCGGCGCCTGGGCCCCGGCGCTGCTCACCATCGCCCGCCTCGTCCAGGGCTTCAGCCTGGGCGGCCAGTACGGCGTCAGCGCAACGTACCTGTCGGAGATGGCCGGGCGCGGCCACCGCGGCTTCTGGTCGTCGTTCCAGTTCGTGACGCTCATTGGCGGTCAGCTTATCGCGCTCGCCGTGCTCATCGTGCTGCAGCACGCCCTGAGCGCCGCGGCGCTGGAAGCCTGGGGCTGGCGGGTCGCCTTCATGATCGGGGCCCTGCTGGCGCTGACCGTGTTCGCCGTGCAGATGCGCCTGGACGAAACGCCCTCTTACGGCGCGGCCAAGGTCGAGGGCGCGCCACGCGCCGAGACGATGCTGCTGTTCACCCGCCACCCGCGCGAAACGGCCATCGTCTTCGTGCTGACCTCCGCCGGGTCGCTCACCTTCTACGCCTTCACCACCTACATGCAGAAGTTCCTGACCAACACGGCGCATTTCTCCAAGGCGCAGGCGACCGATCTCTCGGCGTCGAGCCTGATCGCCCTCCTGGCCGTGCTGCCGATCGCGGGCTGGCTGGGCGACCGGCTCGGGCGCAAGGCGCTGCTCGGCGCCAGTTTCGGGCTGCTGGCGCTGGCCACCTGGCCGATCCTCGCCACCCTGGCGCGGCAGACGAGTGAGGCCGGCGCGCTCGCCCTGCTCTTCGCGGCCCTCGTCCTCTTCTCGGGCTATGCGGCGATGAGCGCGGTGGTGAAGGCCGAACTCTTCCCGGCCCACGTGCGCGGCCTCGGCGTCGCCCTGCCCTACGCCCTCGCCAACGCCCTCTTCGGCGGCACCGCCGAGGCGGTGGCGCTGAGCTTCAAGAAGGCGGGGCTGGAGCGGGGGTTCTACGTCTACGTCAGCGTTGTCTGCGCGGTGGCGTTCGTCGTCGCGCTGCGGATGCGCGACACGCAGAGAGCCAGCTTGATCCTGGAGGACTAGGCTCCGACGCCGACTCCGATCGGGCAGGAGACGCCCGTGCCGCCGACGCCGCAATAGCCGGCCGGATTCTTTGCCAGGTACTGCTGGTGGTAGTCCTCGGCGAAGTAGAACGGCCCGGCGTCGGCGATCTCCGTGCTGATCGCGCCGTACCCCCGTTCGGTCAGCGCCGCCTGATACGCCGCCTTCGACGCCTCCGCCGCGGCCCGCTGCTCGCCGTCGTAGGTATAGACGCCCGAGCGATACTGAGTGCCGACGTCGTTGCCTTGGCGCATTCCCTGGGTGGGATCGTGCCCTTCCCAGAACAACTTCAGCAGATCGGCGTAGCTCACCCGCCTGGGGTCGAACACCACGAGCACCGCTTCGGTGGCGCCGGTGCGGCCGCTGCACACCTCCTCGTAAGTCGGGTTGGGCGTCAGGCCGGCGGCATAGCCGACCGCGGTCACCCAGACGCCGGGAACTTGCCAGAACTTGCGCTCCACGCCCCAGAAGCAGCCCATGGCGAACTGCGCTAGCTGCATTCCGTCCGGATACGGACCCTTCAGGGGCCGGCCGCTGACGAAATGCCGGTCGGCGGTCGGGATCGGGTCGGGCCGGCCGCGAAGCGCCGTGGCGGCGGTCGGCATCTCGGCGGCTTTGCGCAGGAACATGGGGGGCGGCTCCTTGGGCGACAGGCGCCCAACATATGCGCTTCCCGCGCCGCTTTCACGTGGAGAACTGGCGTACGCTGTCATGACAGCTTTGCAATCGTCCGCCGCGTGGGTGTAAGCAGGCTTTACGATAACAACGCTACGCGTGGGATCCATCCAATGGCCGCCAGGCTATCCAGCAACTCGAGAACCCTTGTCGCCGCCGCGGCGCTGACCGTAATCGCGGCCGGCGCCTATATGACGGCGAGGCTCTATCCTCCAGTCGGGGCGCCGACCACCGGCACCATCCAGCCGGCGGAGCGCTACCGCGCCAGCCAGATCGGCAACGCCGACGTGGAGCTCGGCGACAACAGCGTCGCCACCCTGATGCAGACCGACGCCTATCAGGTGATGGTGAAGGACGCGTCGTTCCGCGAAATGGCGCACGACGCCAATTTCGCCGCGCTGGCGCAAAACGGCGCGGCGCTGGCCGCCATGTCCCACGACCCGGCCGCCTTCAGCGCGCTCGCCCACGACCAGGCCGCGTTCGCCGCGCTGGCTCACCAGGCGCTCGCGATGTCGCAACTGTCGGCGGCCTCCCAGGCGGCCAACAATCAGGCGGCGGCGGCGCTGGTCAGCCACGCGGCCGCGTTCTCGGCGATGGCCGTTCATCCGGCCGCATTCTCGGTGATGGCGAGCAATGCGCAGGCTTTCAAAGCCTACGCCACCAACCCGCAGGCCTTCGCGGCCGCGGCCGCCAACCCTGCCGCCATCGCCGCCATGTCGCACGACGCGGCGGCCTTCACCGCGCTGAGCCACGATCTCAACGCCATGTCGGCCCTGGGTCACGACCCGATGGTGTTCGCGGCGCTCGCCGCCAACGCGGAAGCGTTCAAGCTGATGGGCCACAGCCCCGAAGCCTTCGCCGCCGCCACGCGCGCCGCCATGGCGGTCTCCAGCGCCTACGGGGCCCTCGGCCACGACGCCAACGCATTCAACACCGCCGGCATGTCCTCGGCGCTGTCGGTGATCGCCGGGCACGAGGCCGCGTTCAGCGCCTTGGCCACGCACAGCGCGGCGTTCTCGGTGATGGCGAGCAACCCGGCGGCGTTCGGCGCCTACGCGACCAACCCGCAGGCCTTCTCCGCGGCCCTCGCCAACCCGGCCGCCGTCAGCGCCATGGCCTCCAACGTGGCGGCCTTCACCGCGCTGGGACACGACATCAACGCGATGTCGGCGCTCGGTCACGACCCGATGGCCTTCTCCGTGTTGGCGCAAAACGCCGCCGCCATGCAGGCGCTGGCGAGCAACGCCGCGGCGATGCAGGCGCTGGGTCACGACGCCAACGCCGTCGCCCAGCT
>DATJRL010000440.1:0-3841 GCA_035504785.1 Caulobacteraceae bacterium | reverse complement strand
ACCGAGGACGACCGGCTCGAGCGCGGCGATGCGCTCACCGCCCGCACCGTCATCACCCGCTACCACATCCGCTGGTCGATCCTCCGCCCGGACCAGCCGCTGGTCGGCGTCCTCGACGGCCTGGGCTGGAAGCGCCTCTACACCGACCGCTACGCGGTGGTGCAGGAATACGCCGGGCAGTAAGCGCGGGCACGTGGCCAGCTTCCAGTTAGCGGACGCCGTCAAAGTCCGAGTTGGGGGGCGAGCCGACATAGACGCCCGTCCGCAAAACGGTCGTTTGATGGACGCTCCGCTGTCGTCCGCCCATTGGACACGCCCACCCGAAACACAACGTCGCGGCAGGGCTACGGTGTCGAGAGCCAAGCGTGGCCTGCTCGCCATCCGCGACCCACCGGCGTTCGTCCCTGAGGGGTCAGTCCTTGATGGCGCTTGAGCAGCGCGCCCGGCCGCATAGGAGGTTCAGCAGGCCGCGCTTGAGCTGATCGCGCGTAAGGCCGTTCGTTCCCTCGATGCTGCCCAGTCCGACGGCAGCCAGCGCATAGGCGCGAACCCGGGCCTCCTCCGCCGGGAAGTCCATCTGCAGCAGGACGTGCGTAAGGTATTCGAGAACCACCGCGTCGTGCCGCCGAACCGCGATGCGGGCGCTCTCGTCGCTGTCGGCCCAGGCTCTCATGGCCAGCGCGAGCGCTGAAAGCGAGTCTCGCGCGGCGATCGCGACGAGGCTCTCGATCTTGCCCATCGGCGTCGGGCTCTGATCCGCCTCGGCCAGAACACCCGCCACGTGCTCGCCTGAGATGTATTCGGCGAGCGCGTTCTCATAGGCCCGGACGTCAGCGAAGTGGTGATAGAAACTGCCGGTGGAGACGCCCAAGTCCGTCGTGAGCGTCCGGAGCCTCAACGCTTTGAGTCCTCCCTGCGCGAGCCGCTTCCGACCGGCTATCAACCAGTCCCGCTTGGTCAGGTCGGCCGCCTTGGTTGGGGTCACGGTCTGCGCCTCGGCGTGTGACCTCTCCACCTGCAATGAACGCCGCACTGGGCCTCCTTGACGCTGGTCCGGCTCCGCTGAGCCCTTGCGGCTCAACCTCCGGCTTTGACCACCTATCGCACGGCGGAGGTTTGACGGCCACCCTCACATAACTTATGTTATGGTGGCCGTGCCTGCCCCGATGTCTCGCAAGGGCACCGTCGCGGCGGCCGGACGGGCGCCGTGTCACATTCCGGGAGCCTTTCAATGCACGACATCCTCATCCGCGGCGGATCGATCCACGACGGCAGCGGGGCCGAGCCGTCGGTCGGCGACGTGGCGGTGAGGGACGGCGCGATCGTCGGCGTCGGCGGGCGCATCTCCGAGCCGGCGCGGCAGGAGATCGATGCCGACGGCGCCATCGTCACGCCCGCCTGGGTCGACATCCACACCCACTACGACGGCCAGGTCACCTGGGACGAGGAGATGAACCCGTCCGCCAGCCATGGCGTCGGCACCATCGTCATGGGCAATTGCGGGGTCGGTTTCGCGCCGGTGAAGCGCGGCGGCGAGCGCGATCTGATCGAGCTGATGGAGGGGGTCGAGGACATTCCCGGCACCGCCCTCTATGAAGGGATGCCCTGGGGCGCCTGGGAAACCTATCCGGAATATCTCGACTTCCTGGCGGGCCGGAAATACGCGCTGAACATCGCCTCGATGATCGCGCACGGAGCCATCCGGAACTACGTGCTGGGTCCCGAGCGGGGCAACGACAACGCCTCGGAGAGCGAAGTGGAGCGCATCGCCGGGATCGTCGAGGCGGCCCTGCGCGCCGGCGCGGTCGGCTTTTCCACGTCGCGCATCATGGCCCACCGGTCGATCAAGGGCGAGCAGGTGCCCGGCACCTTCGCGCCGGAAGCCGAGCTGATGGCCATCGCCGGGGCTTTCCGGCGCGTGGGCGCGGGCGTCCTGCAGCTGATCCCGGCCGGCACGCTCGGCGCGATGGGCGAGCACGCGCTGCTCGAGGACGAGGTGGAGATGATCTGCCGCCTCAGCGCCGCGGCGGCTCGCCCGGCCACCTTCACCCTGCTCGAAACGTTCTCTGATCCAGCCCAGGCGCAGCGTATCCTGGCCATGGTCAAGGAGGGCAATCGCGACGGCGCCCGGGTCTTCCCGCAGGTGGGCAGCCGGCCGATCGGAATCGTCTTCAGTCTCGGCTCCTATCACCCGTTCATGGCCAAGCCGTCCTATCTCGCGCTCGCCGGCCTGACCCTGGCCGAGCTGGCCAGGGCGTTGCGCGATCCGTCGCTGAAGGCGAAGGTCCTGGCGGAGGCGAATGTCGCGCCCGAGCATCCGGGCTCGATGGAGGCGCTCATACCCAACGTGCCGTTCCAGATGCAGCAGACCTTCCCCTTGACCGCGGATTCCACCTACGAGCCGCTGCCGGAGGAGAGCTTCGAGGCCCGCGCCCAGGCGTTGGGCCTGCCCGACGGCCGCTCGGCGCTCTACGACCACCTGGTCAAGGGCGAGGGCCGCGACTTCGCCATCGCTTTCTTCACCGGCTATTCCACCTACACCTTGGACAGCCTGCGCGAGCTGCAGCTCGACGAGACGACCATGGTCGGGCTCTCCGACGGCGGCGCCCATGTGGGCGCCATCTTCGATGCGGCGAACCCCACCT
The DNA here is from genome assembly GCA_035504785.1 of Caulobacteraceae bacterium. Taxonomy (GTDB): domain Bacteria; phylum Pseudomonadota; class Alphaproteobacteria; order Caulobacterales; family Caulobacteraceae; genus Acaudatibacter. The sequence goes on along the minus strand of DATJRL010000440.1, from coordinate 1,196 downwards.
ACCAGCTCGCCTACTGGGCTCGTGACCGCAAGCGGGGGCCGACGCTGCCGTTGGCGCACGTCATCAATCGCCAGACCCGCCGCAACGCCGAGCTGTTCGGTTTCAACGACCGTGGCCTGGTGGCGCCGGGGATGCGGGCCGATCTCAACGTGATCGACTTCGCCAACCTCGCGATGGGTGACATGCGCTTCCAGCATGACCTGCCGGCCGGCGGCGGGCGGCTGATGCAAACGGCGCGCGGCTACCTCGCCACCCTGATCGCCGGCGAAGTCACCCGCCGGTTCGATCAGGATACTGGGGCCCGACCGGGTAGGCTGCTCCGCGGGCAAGGCGCCATGCGCCAAGCCGTCCCGGCCTAGGAAAGGACCGCCATGACGCTCCGCTATACCGCCGACGAGATCCTCGCAGATCATCCCTACGTGCGTCCGAACATGTTCGGGAGCCGACGCCTGCACGGCGGCTACGACGCCGAGGGTATCTACCGCTCGCCGCGGACGCTGATCCGCTGGCCGGCGATCGAGGCCTGGCGGGAAGCGTTCCTGAAGAGGGGCGGCGAACTGGTCGATGTCTCGACCCGCATCCTCACCGCCCCGCAGTATCCGAACCTGGCGCAGATGAAGTTCCTGCTGGCCAACGGCGTCACCCAGCCGCTGTGGGACAACCTGACCACGACCGGCATCATCGAGGGCCGCGGCCGGGTGCTGGCCACGTTCACCGCGCCCGACTTCCAGGCGCTGGTGACGGAGGACATCTCCGAAACGGCGACGGCGCACCTGAACAAAGGTCTCTTTGTCGCTCACGGCCTCGACGAGGGCGGCGACGGCACGGACGCTATCGGCGCGCACGACCGGATGTGGTTCGTGGTCCGCGATCTGGTGCTGGGCGAGAACGCCCATCCGATCCCGGTCATCCCCGAGCGCGGCGGCGGCCGCCCGGGAAGCGAGGACCGGGAGATGCCGCAAGCGCCTGCGCCCTACGAGGCGCTGATCAAGCAGCTGATGAACATCCTGCTGATCGAGATCCGCGCCGAGCGCGCCTTCGCCTTCAACATTGCGTTGATGCGCGACCCGGAGATGTTCGCCGACCGCCGCGAGGCGGCCGACCAGGCGGCGGCGATCGTCGACCAGATCCGCCAGGACGAGGCCTCTCACGTCGCCTACCTGCAGCTGTTCGTCTCCGAGATTCGGGCGATGCAC
>DATJRL010000439.1:0-4559 GCA_035504785.1 Caulobacteraceae bacterium | reverse complement strand
GCTCGCCCGGCACTTGGATCGCCAGGTCGGCCGCCGAGTCGAGGCGCTGGTCGAGCGGCCCGGCCGCGCAAGGGCCGCCGACTTCACCGAGATCGCTTTCGACGGTCCTGCGCCGATCGGGCGGATGGCGCGCCTGCGCATCTTCGGCCATGACGGCCGAATGGCGAGTGCGCGGCCCCTCTGACCGAAAGTGACCGAACCCCAATGACCGAGCCCAAACGAGGCTGGTTCCAGCGCCTGTCGGATGGGCTGTCGCGTACGTCGCGGCAGATGACCGAGCAACTCGCCGGGGCGGTGACCAAGCGGCCGCTCGACCAGGCCCAACTCGACGAACTTGAGGAGATGCTGATCGAGGCCGACCTCGGTCCGACCGCCGCCGCGCGGATCACCGAAGCCTTCGCGGCGGAGCGGTTCGGGCGGCAAGTGGGCGAGGTCGAGGTTAGGGAGGCGCTGGCGGACGCGGTCGCTCGCGAGCTGATCCCGCGCCAGGGCGACTTCGACCCGCTGGCCCCCGGACCGCGGCCGTTCGTGGTGCTGTTCGTCGGCGTCAACGGCTCGGGCAAGACCACGACCCTCGGCAAGGTCGCCGCCGACCTCGAGGCTCGGGGCGCCAGGGTGCTGATCGCGGCGGCCGACACCTTCCGCGCCGCGGCGGTGGAGCAGCTGGAGGTGTGGGCGAAGCGCGCCGGCGCCGACTTCATCTCCGCTCCCACCGGCGCCGACGCGGCCGGCCTCGCCTACGACGCCCTCGCCAGGGCCCGGGCCGACAACTACGACGTGCTGCTGGTGGACACCGCCGGACGCCTGCAGAACAAGCAGGACCTGATGGACGAGCTCACCAAAATGGTCCGGGTGCTGCGCAAGCTCGATCCGGAGGCGCCGCACGAAGTGCTGCTGGTGCTGGACGCCACCGTCGGCCGCAACGCCGTCGCCCAGGAGAACGTCTTCGGCAACATGATCGGCGTGACCGGGATCGTGATGACCAAGCTCGATGGCACCGCGCGCGGCGGCGTGCTGGTGCCGGTGGCGCAAGCCTCGGACAGTCCCATCAAGCTGATTGGAGTCGGCGAGGCAATCGACGACCTGCAGCCGTTCGACGCGCGAGCCTTTGCCCGCTCGCTGGTGGGCCTGCCGGCATGACGGTCACGTTCGACCGGCGGCGCGCGCCGCCCTGGCTGCGCCCGGCGCTGGACGTCGTCCCGGCCCTGAGCTTTCTGACCGTGTTGATCGCCACCGGGGACTTCCGCAAGGCGGCCTGGGTGCTGCTGGCGCTCTCCATCGCCGCGCTGCTGACCGGCCTCGTGGTCGAACGCCGCGTGGCGCCGATCCCGGCTTTCTCCTGCGCCATGGCGGTGATGTTCACCTCGTTGGCGCTGATCCTTCATCGCAACGACCTGCTGCAGATGAAGATGAGCATCGTCGACGGCTTGCTCGGCGCGGTGCTGTTCGGCGGGCTGCTGACGAAGCGCAATCCGCTGAAGCGGTTGATGGGGGCGACGCTGAGCCTGCCGGACCGGGCCTGGCGAGTTCTGATGTTCCGCTACGGCGTCTTCTTCTGGGCCAGCGCGCTGGCCAACGAGGTCGTGCGCCGCACCCAGACAGCCGAGGTTTGGGCGATGTTCCGGGTGGGCGCCATCGTGGCCGCGATCGTCTTCGGCGCGGCGCAGCTGCCCTTCCTGACCAAGCACGCGCTCGACAATCAGGCGCCGCCGCCGCCCGATCCGCCAGAGGATGGCTTTTAGGACCGCTCGACGTCCGCTGGTCACCAACTCGATTGACGCCTACGGACGGTCTGTCGTCAAATTGACGCAAGCTTCCGTTAGATCAGCCTATACTGGTCGGGCATGCGGGGGGCGTCATGGCCAAGAAGCAAAAGAGCGTTGACGGCGGGCTGTCGGGGTCGGTCACCCACCTCCTGCACCGGGTGTTGCAACTGGCGCTCGACTATCATGCCGAGGCCTCCGGCCCGTCAGGCCTCACGCAGCGACAGTTCACCGTGCTGGCGGCCGCGGGCGCCGCGGACGGCGTCTCGCAGAGCGACCTGGTGCGCGCGACGGGCATAGATCGTTCGACCCTGGCCGACCTGGTGGCGCGCATGATCTCCAAGGGTCTGCTCGAGCGCGAGCGGTCCGCGACCGACGCCAGGGCCAACACCGTGCGTCTGAGCGCTTCGGGCAAGGCCGCGTTGCTGGAAGGCGGCAAGCCGGCCGCCAAGTCCGACGCCCGACTCCTGGAACTGCTGCCGACGAAGAAGCGAGAGACCTTTCTGAAGACCCTGGCCTCTCTCGCCGCCGCCGCGGACGCCACCGAGGCGCCGGGCAAGAAGGCAAAGCCGCCGAAGACCAAGGCCGCCAAGGCGTCGGCCGCGAAGAAGAAGGGCAAGAAGGCCAAGAAGCAGGGGAAGGTCGCCGCTTAGCGTTCGTTGTGTTCCCGGAGACCCGCGGAGCTGAGTCATCCGGGATCTGCTTTCGCTACAAGCGCCGAGGAGTCCGCTTCTCGGGACCTAGACGTAGATGTCGACGATCGAACCCGGGCGCGGCAGCTTGTCGGCGGCGGTGGCCGTTTCCACCTGCGTCGCCGCGCGGATGGCCTGAGCGGGCCCGGCGCGGGGAGACTCGACTGGCTGGGCCTGGGCCGCGGCGGCGGGGTTGCGCGGCGCGGGCGTCCCGGCGAGGGCGGCGTCGAAGAAGGCCTTCTGGGCCGCCAGGCGCGTGTCGTTGCGCCCCGGCCGGACATCGGACGGCGCGGGCGGCCAGACGGGCGGGCGGACAGGCGCGGCCATCAGCTCACAGAGCCCAAATCACCAACATGGTTAACGCTCGCCACGCTCGTCAAACATGGTCAATGAGACGTTAACGCCTCACGGGAGTCGCTCCTACGGCGCGGCCCGAGCCACGAGCGCCTGGGCGTCGGCCGAGGTGAGCGGGGTCGCCTGCTTGTCGAGGATGCGGCCATTTGCGCCGACCAGATAGGTCTCTGGAACGCCCGTAACCCCGAAATCGATCCCGGCGCGGCCGTCGGCGTCGACGAAAACCGCCTGGTAGGGATCGCCATAGCGGGCGAGGAAGGCGCGGGTGTTGGCCGGCTGGTCCTTCCAGGCGATCCCGACGATGCGCACGCCCTCGGCCTTCAACGCCGCCAGCGCCGGGGTTTCCTCGGCGCAGGGCACGCACCACGAGGCGAAAAAGTTGACGAGGGTGGTCCCCTTCAGCGCCGCCCGGATCGGCTGGGCCGGCGCGCCGTCGAGACCGGGCAGAGCGTCGCCGGGCGCCGCCTGACCCACCATGGCGCGCGGAACCACTTGCGGGTCGTGGTGGAGGGCGTAGACGCCGAACATCAGCACCAAGGCGGCGAACGCGAGCGCCGGCGCCAGCGCCAGGAGCCGGGTCACTTGCCCAGCTCCTTCTCGAGCGCCTCGGCGCGCCGCTTCCAGCGTCGGGCGCGGATCAGGGTGTCGGCCGCCATCCAGACGAAACCGAGCGCCGTGACCGCATAGGCCGGCCAGATGAAGACCGCGTACTTGTCGGCCATCAAGACGCGACCTGAGCTTCGAGGCTGCGGGCCCGACGCCGCCACACTTCGGCGCGGGTGCGCTCCAGCCAGAGAGCGCCGAACGCGAACAGGTAGCCGGCGCCCATCAGCGCCAGCGGGATCAGGAACACGGTGGCGATGGTCGGACCTCCGGCACGGAAGATGCTCTCGCCCTGGTGCAGGGTGTTCCACCAGTCGACCGAGAACTTGACGATCGGCAGGTTGATGAGACCGACCAGGGCCAGGATGGCGGCGGCGCGGCCGGCGCGGGCTTCGTCGTCGATCGCCGAACGCAGCGCCATATAGCCCAGGAAAAGCAGGAACAGCACCAGCACCGAGGTCAGCCGCGCATCCCAGACCCACCAGGCTCCCCACTCCGGGCGACCCCAGAGCGAGCCGGTGACGAGCGCCAGCAGGGTGAAGGCGGCGCCGAGCGGGGCCACGGCTCTGGCGGCGGCATCGGCGAGGGCGTGGCGGAAGACCAGCGAGAAGAAGCTCGCGCCGCCCAGGCAGGCGTAGGCGACCATCGAGATCCAGGCCGCGGGCACGTGGATGAACATGATCCGGACCGTCGTTCCCTGCTGGTAGTCCTCCGGCGCCGCGAAGCCGAGCCAGAGGCCGGGAACGATCAGCAAGACGGCGAGGGCCGCGCACAGCGGCGCGGCCCAGCGGGAAAACTCCATGAACCGGTGCGGATTGGCGAGCGACGCCCACATGGTCCGCGAAGTAATGGCCTGGACGACAGGGGGCAAGTCGTCCAGGCCGGGCTGTCGGACGTCTAGCCGTGAGGCTGGTCGCCCGGTCCCATCTCGTGACCGCCCATGCCGCCGTGCGGGCCGTGGCCCCAGCGACCGCCCCCGCCGCCGTGCTCATGGCCGAGGCGGAGCGAATCGAAGGCCTTCTGCTGCGCGGGGGTCAGCTGGGCGTAGAACTGCTTGGTGGCGGCGGCCACCCGGTTGAACCGCGCACGCCGCTCGTCCATCCGCGCCGCCATCTTGTCGAGGCGCTCGGGGGTGGTGAGCGCCTGC
>DATJRL010000438.1:0-9482 GCA_035504785.1 Caulobacteraceae bacterium | reverse complement strand
GTTCGCCGCCAGTTGCGCGCCCTCGCCCCGAACGGCGTCAATGTCTACTTCGACAACACCGGCGGCGACATCTTCGAAGCCGCCCTGTTCAACATGGCCAACCACGGCCGCATCGTCTGCTGCGGCGCGGTCTCGCAGTACGACGACGTCCCGCCCGCGCACGGACCGCGCGGCGTGCCGGGCCTGATCGTCACCAAGCGCCTGAGGGTGCAGGGCTTCGTGGTGATGGACTTCTATGAGGGCAAAGCCGCGGCGCTGGCGGAGCTGCAGTCCTGGGTCGTCGCGGGAAAGATCAAGGTGCAAGAGGACATCGTCGACGGCCTCGAAAACCTCCCGGCCGCCCTCATCGGCCTCCTCGCCGGCGACAACCGCGGCAAGCGCATGGTGCGGGTCTGACGTTGCGCCAAGTCCGTCTCGACCCCATAACCGGGCCATGACCGCCCCAGCGCCCGAGAAGCGCCTCTACATCAAGACCTACGGCTGTCAGATGAACGTCTACGACAGCGAGCGCATGGCCGATGTCCTGCGCCCGCTGGGCTACGGGCTGGCGGACGAGCCGGAGGGCGCGGACCTGGTGGTGCTCAACACCTGCCATATTCGCGAGAAGGCCACCGAGAAGGTCTATTCCGAGCTCGGCCAGATCAAGCGGCTGAAGGCGAAGAAGGCCGCCGACGGCGGGGCGATGCTGGTGGCCGTGGCGGGCTGCGTCGCCCAGGCCGAAGGCGCCGAGATCCGGCGCCGACAGCCGGCGGTGGACCTGGTGGTCGGTCCGCAAAGCTACCACCGCCTGCCGGAGTTGATCGCCCGCGCCCACCGCGCCGCCGGCGAGGCGCTAGCGGCGGAATTCGCGCCGGAGGCCAAGTTCGACGCCCTCACGCCGGCGCGCACCCCGTCGGGCGTCACCGCCTACCTCACCGTGCAGGAAGGCTGCGACAAGTTCTGCTCGTTTTGCGTGGTGCCCTACACGCGTGGGCCGGAGTACTCGCGCCCCGCCGCGGCGATCGAGGCCGAGGCGCGGGCGCTGGCCAGGCGCGGGGTGCGCGAGGTGACCCTGCTCGGCCAGAACGTCAATGCTTACGATGACGGCGAGGGCGGCGGCTTGGCGGCGCTGGTCCGCAGGCTCGCGCGGATCCCTGGCCTCGCCCGCATCCGCTACACCACCAGCCACCCGCGCGACATGGACGACGCCCTGATCGCCGCCCACGGCGAGGTCGAAGCGCTGATGCCCTACCTGCACCTCCCCGTTCAGGCGGGCTCCGACCGGGTGCTGAAGGCGATGAACCGCGGCCACACCGCCGAGCACTATCGCAGGCTCATCGAGCGCATCCGCGCCGCCCGACCGGATATCGCCCTTTCCGGCGACTTCATCGTCGGCTTCCCCGGCGAGCGCGACGCCGACTTCGAGGCGACACTGCAGCTGGTACGGGAGGTTGGCTACGCCAGCGCCTTCTCGTTCAAATATTCCCGACGGCCCGGCACTCCCGGCGCGGCGATGCCCGGTCAGATCGCCGACGAGGTGAAGGCCGAACGTCTGGCGCGGCTTCAGGCCCTGCTCGACGCGCAGCAGCGGGCGTTCAACGCCGCCCAGGTCGGCCGCGTCCTGCCGGTGCTGATGGAAAAGCCAGGCCGTCACCCCGGCCAGGTCGCCGGGCGCAGCCCTTACCTGCAAGCGGTGCATTGCGATGGCGACGCGGCGTCGATCGGGCGGATCCTGCCGGTGCGGATCGAGACGGCGGCGAAGATCAGCCTCGGGGGTGAACGCGTGGCGGCCGAGCGCGTGCGGGAGAGCGCTTGAGCCGCGGTCCCACCGAGTTCCTTCCGCTCTCCGAGGCCGCCGTGCGCGCCGCCTCCGGCCCCAGCGGCCGCCACGCCGCTTTGATCGAGGACGCTTTCCACGTTCTGGTGGAGACGCCAGGCGGCGGCGTGTCGCTGAACGGCGAGGTGAAAGCCCGGCGCGCGGCCAAGCAGGCGGTGGAGACCTTGGCGGCGCGCGCGGACGCCGGCCTGGAGGTCACCCCCGCCGACGTGCGGGTCGCGATCGACGAAGCGCGCCATGGGGGAGGCGGCGGTCGTCCCATCGGGCGACGCGGGGCGGTCGCGGCCAAGACCGTGGCCCAGGCCCGCTACCTCGAGCTGATGGCGCGCCACGACCTAGTGTTCTCGCTAGGGCCCGCCGGCACCGGCAAGACCTTCCTGGCGGTGGCTCATGGCGCCGGCCTGCTGCTCTCCGGCGAGGTCGACCGGCTGGTGATCACCCGGCCGGCGGTGGAGGCGGGCGAGCGGCTCGGCTTCCTGCCCGGCGACCTGATCGAAAAGGTCGATCCCTACATGGCTCCGATCTTCGAAGCCCTGACCGATATCCTGGGGGCCGAGCAGCTGAAGCGCCGGCGCGACCGGGGCGAAATCGAGGTGGCTCCGATCGCCTTCATGCGCGGCCGCACCCTCGCTCACGCCTTCGTCATCGTCGATGAGGCGCAGAACGCCTCGCGCCTGCAGATGAAGATGGTGCTGACGCGCCTCGGCGAAGGCGCGCGCATGACCGTCACCGGCGATCCGAGTCAGGTCGACCTGCCGCGCGCCGACGACTCCGGCCTCGCCCATGCCGTCTCGATCCTCGAAGGCGTCGAGGGCGTGGCCGTGATGCGCTTCGCCGCCGGGGACGTCGTGCGCCACCCGCTCGTCGAGCGCATCGTCAGAGCCTACGACACGGATGCGGCGCGGCGCGGGTGATCGAGGTGATCGTCCAAGCCAAAGGCTGGCGCGGCGCAGAGCCGAAGGCGACGGCCCTGGTTCGTAAGACGGCGTCGGTCACCCTGGCCTACGAAGGGCGCGAGCACGCCCACCTCACCGTGCTGCTCGCCGACGATGCCGAGCTTCAGGCGCTCAACGCCCGCTTCCGGGGCAAGGCCGCGCCGACCAACGTACTGTCGTTTCCGAGCGTCGGGGGGGAGCCGGGCGCGCTCGGCGACATCGCCCTCGCCCTCGGGGTCTGCCTGCGGGAAGCCGTCGAACAGGGCAAACCGCTCGGACATCACCTGCAGCATCTGACGGCCCATGGCGTGCTGCACCTTTTGGGATACGATCACGAGTCGGAGGCCGAGGCCGAAGTGATGGAAGCCAAGGAGCGCGATATCCTGGCGGCGCTCGGCGTCCCCGACCCCTACGCCGAGACGGCGCACGGAGACCATGGCTGACACCAGCAACGGCGCGCCCGACGACGACGCCGAAAGAGCCGGACCGATCGAGCAGGTGCTGCACGCGCTCGGCATCGGCCGCAAGCCGAAGCCCGAGCACGCCCACGACGAGGAGCGCGTGGGCTCGGATCTGGTCGACCAGGCGGAAGCGTTCCAACGGCTGGTCGTGGGCGACGTCGCCATCCCGCGCGCCGACATCGTGGCGCTGGAGATCTCCACCCCGCTGAAGGATGTGGCCGCGCAGTTCATCGAGAGCGCGCATTCGCGCCTGCCGGTTTACCGCGAGACGCTCGACGACCCGGTGGGCTTCGTCCACGTCAAGGACGTGTTCAAGCTGATGTTCGGCAAGGTCGGACGTCCGTCGCCCGACGAGGCGGTGCTGGGCCGGCTCCGGCGCGAGAGCCTGTACGTGCCGCCCTCGATGCGCGCGGCGGACCTGCTGCTGCGCATGCAGGCCGCCCACATCCACCTGGCGATGGTCATCGACGAGTTCGGCGGCGTCGACGGTCTGGTGACGCTGGAAAACATCATCGAAGCCGTCGTCGGCGAGATCGACGACGAGCACGACGTCGCCGAGGCCGCGCAGATCATCGCCCGGACCGGGGGCGTGTTCGAAGTGGATGCGCGCGCCGAACTGCCCGAGCTGGCGGCGGCGATGGGCCGGCCGCTGACGCCGCCGGACCCCGACGAGGAGATCGACACCATCGCCGGCCTGGTCGTCGCGGTGGCCGGCCGGGTTCCGCAACGGGGCGAAGTCGTAATGCTGGGCGACGGTCTGGAGGCGGAAGTGCTGGACGCGGACCCGCGCCGGATCAAGCGCCTGCGCCTGCGCCCCGCCGAGACCCCGCCCGCGGACACGCCGAACGCCCCGACGCCCTGAGCGGATGAACCCCATCGCCAGAACGTGGGCCGTCCGCGGCGCGGCGCTGGGCGCCGGCCTCGCCGCCGCCTTCGCCTTTCCCCGGTTCGGCTTGCTGCCCGGTCTGCTCGGCTACGCCGCCCTCCTCTGGACGCTCGACGACGCCGGACCCACGCGGCCGCTGCGCTCGGCCTTCTTTCGCGGGTGGCTGGCTGGCCTCGGCTTTTTCGCGGTCTCGACCTGGTGGGTCGCCGAGGCCTTCTTCGTCGACGCCAAGGACCAGGCCTGGATGGCGCCCTTCGCGGTGGCGTTCCTGGCCGGGGGCATGGCGCTCTACTGGGGGCTCGCCGGCCTCGCCTATCGTCTGCTGGCGCCTAGTCGCTTCGGGCCGGGGAGCGCGGCGCGGCTGCTGGTGCTCGCCGGGGTCCTGGCAGGATGCGAGTGGCTGCGCGGACACCTCTTCACCGGCTTTCCATGGGACCTGCCCGGCGAGACGTGGCGGGCGGGTTCGGCGCCGTCGCAGTTCGCCTCGGTGGTCGGCGCCTACGGGATGACCTGGCTGACGCTCGCCATCGCCGCCGCCCCGGGGCTCGGCCTGCGCCGCCGGGAGGATCAGGTCGCCATCGCCTTCGCCGGGCTGACGCTGGCCGGCCTTTACGGGTTCGGCGCCTGGCGGCTGGCGCACGCCGTCGTCGCGCCGACCGGCGTCGTGGTTCGGGTCGTGCAGCCGGACACGCCGGAGCGGGCGAGCTACGACGACGCGGCGTTCGCCGAGGTGCTGAAGCGCAATCTCGACCTCACCCGCGCCCCGGCGGCCCGGCGGCCGGATGTGGTGATCTGGTCGGAGGCGGGGCTGCCCGCGGCCCTGCAAGACTATCTCGCGCCCGGAACGTGGACCGAGACCGCCATCGCAGGGGCGCTGCAGCCTGGCCAGAGCCTGATCACCGGCGGCTTTCGCGCCGCGCCGGCCCCGCCCGGCGTCTACGCCCCTGACGGTTTGGCCTACTACAACAGCCTCGTCGTCCTGCGGCGCGACGCCGGCGGCCTGGTCCCGGTCGCGCGCTACGACAAGTTCCGGCTCGTGCCTTTCGGCGAGTTCCTGCCGTTCGACCGCTACCTCTCGCCCCTGGGCGTCCATGAGCTGATCCATGTCGGCAGCGGTTTCACGCCCGGCCCGCGCCCGCGCCCGATCGCGCCGCCGGGCCTGCCGCCCGTACAACCGCTCATCTGCTACGAAAGCCTGTTTCCCGGCTTCACCCGCGATGGCGCCAGAGCGAGCGGCGTTCGGCCAAGCTGGATCGTCAACATCTCCGACGACGCCTGGTTCGGGCCGACCAACGGTCCCTGGCAGCACCTGAACCTCGCCAGCTACCGCGCCATCGAGGAGGGCCTGCCTCTGGTCAGGGCGACGCCGACCGGCGTTTCCGCCGTGATCGACCCCTATGGCCGCATCCTCCCCGGCAAGGTCTTGGGAGAGGGCGTTTACGGCGCAATCGACGCGGCGCTGCCGTCACCGCAACCACCTACCGTTTTTGAGAGTTACGGAGCGGCGGGATTCGTCCTCATGTTGGCATTGTCGGGAATAGGCGTGTTGCTCGGGCTCCCCGCGACATTCCGACGCAACGAGAAAGCGCATAACTCCGTTAGTCGAAACTACTGTTACGAGTTGGAAATAGAGCGAAACCACTGATGAACGAGACGCCGGAATCCCGACCGCCGAATCCGGTCGACCTGCACGTCGGCGCCCGGATCCGCATGCGCCGACGGATGCAGAACGTCAGCCAGGAGCGGCTGGCGGCGGCGCTCGGGCTGACGTTCCAGCAGGTCCAGAAGTACGAGCGCGGCGCCAATCGGGTCAGCGCTTCCAAGCTCTACGAGATCGCCTCGACGCTGCAGGCGCCGATCTCCTACTTCTTCGACGGCCTCGACGATCCAACCGGCGACGGCGCGCCGAGCGTGGGCAGCGACGAGCAGACCGTGCACGCGTTCCTGATGACCACGGAGGGCCTCGACCTGGCGCGGGGCTTCGCCCGCATCCCGCGCGGCCGGGTGCGCCGCCGCATCCTCGAGCTGATCCGAGCCCTGGCCAGCGACGACGACGGGGACGACTAAAGCGTTCGGCGGCCGCGACGGGTTTCAACCCTCGGCGGGGCGGCGTAGAGCCCGAAGGTGGCAGAGACTCATCCCGCATCGCGAACCTACGGTCGGGTGAAGGCGCGTCCGCTGAAGCCGCGCCAGGCTCGCCTGCTGGAGACTCTGGGGCCGGCGTTGGCGCTGCCCGCCGGACCGTTCGACCCGCGCCAACTGCGCCCCGAGGCCCGCGAGGTCTGGCTCGAGGCCGGGTTCGGCGCGGGCGAGCACCTGGCGACGCAAGCAGCCCGGCGGCCGGAGATTCTGTCCCTCGGCGCCGAACCCTTCGTCAACGGCTTCGCCGCCTGCCTGGCCCGCATCGCCGACGCCGGCCTCGACAACGTCCGGCTGCTGCAAGGCGACGTGCGTGACCTGATGCCGTGTTTGCCGGCGGCCAGCCTGTCGCGGATCTACGTGCTCTTCCCCGATCCGTGGCCGAAGACGCGGCACAAGAAGCGGCGGCTGATCGAGCCGGGGTTCGTCGCCGAGGCGGCGCGCCTGCTGCGGCCCGGCGGGCGGTTACGCTTCGCCACCGACTGGACGGACTATGCCGACTGGACGCTGGAGCGGTTCGCCCGCAACGCCAATTTCCGCTGGACCGCCGAGGCGGCGGACGATTGGCGCAAGCCGCCGGCGGACCATGTCGACACTCGCTACCAGGCCAAGCGGCTTGGCGACTGCGCGCCGGTCTGGCTCGAGTTCGAGCGCCTGTGACGTCCCCTGCCATGCGCCCGGTAATGCGCCACGTGACGCGGCGCCGCTCGCGTTCTCGCCCCCACTTCGTCTAAACCGCGCGCATGAAGTTCCTCGACCAGTGCCGGATCTACATCCGCTCGGGCGACGGCGGCGCGGGCGCCGTCTCGTTTCGGCGCGAGAAGTTCATCCCGGAAGGCGGGCCCGACGGCGGCGACGGCGGGCGCGGCGGCGACGTCTGGATCGAGGCGGTCGAGGGCCTCAACACTCTGATCGACTACCGCTACCAGCAGCACTTCCGGGCCGGGACGGGCGGCCACGGCATGGGCCGCGACCGCTCCGGCGCCGCGGGCCGCGACATCGAACTGCGCGTGCCGGTCGGGACCGAGGTGCTGGAGGTCGACCGCGAGACGCTGATCGTCGACCTCGACAAGGTCGGCATGCGCGTGCGTCTCGCAACGGGCGGAAACGGCGGCTTCGGCAACGCCCATTTCAAGGGTCCGGTGAACCGCGCCCCGCGTCACGCCAACCCGGGCTTGCCCGGCCAGGAGAGGGAGGTCTGGCTGCGACTGAAGCTGATCGCCGACGTCGGCCTCGTCGGCCTGCCCAACGCCGGCAAGTCGACGTTCCTGGCCCGGGTCTCCGCCGCCACGCCCAAGATCGCCGACTATCCCTTCACCACGCTGACGCCCCACCTCGGCGTCGTGGACCTCTCCGCCAACGATCGCTTCGTGCTGGCCGACATCCCCGGCCTGATCGAAGGCGCGGCGGAGGGCGCGGGCCTCGGCGTGCGGTTCCTGGGTCACCTGGAGCGGTGCAAGGCGCTGATCCACCTCGTCGATGCGACTTCGGACGATGTCGCGGGCGATTGGCGCACCGTCCGCGCCGAACTCGAGGCCTATGGCGGCGGCCTGGCGAACAAGGCCGAAGTCCTCGCGCTGAACAAGGCCGACGCGCTGGACGCCGAAACTCGCAAGGCCGGCATCGCGGCCCTGAAGAAGGTCGCCAGGCAGACGCCGCGGCTGGTCTCCGGCGTCTCGGGCGAGGGCGTGACGGAGCTGCTGCGCGCCGCCTACGCCGAGGTCGTCCGCGAGCCGGCGCTCTCCGATCCCGACGCGCCCAGCGACGCGTGGCGGCCGTGACCGACCTCGCGGCGGCGCGCCTTATCGTAATCAAGGTCGGTTCGGCGCTGGTGGTCGATCCGCAGAGCGGCGCGGCCGACGCCGTTTGGCTCTCGTCCCTCGCCGCCGACCTCGAGCGGCTCCGCCAGCGCGGCCAGCGTTTCCTGGTCGTCTCGTCGGGCGCCGTGACCCTGGGTCGCCGGCGGCTCGGGCTGAAGCGTCGCCGGCTCACTCTGCCGGAGAAGCAGGCCGCGGCCGCCGCCGGCCAGTCGCTGCTGATGCAGGCCTGGGAAGCGGCGTTGGCGCCGCGCGGATTGACAGCCGCCCAAGTGCTGCTGACGCCCGACGACACCGAGGTGCGCCGCCGCTACCTCAACGCCCGCGCCACCCTGGAGACGCTGCTGGAGCTGGGCGTCACGGCGGTGGTCAACGAGAACGACACGGTGGCGACCGAGGAGCTGCGCTACGGCGACAACGATCGCCTCGCCGCGCGCGTCGCCCAGATGGTCGGGGCCGACCTGCTGGTGCTGCTCTCCGACGTGGATGGACTCTACACCGCCGATCCGCGCCTCGATCCCGGCGCCGTTCACATTCCGCGCGTCGAGACTCTGACCCCGGAGATCGAGGCCATGGCCGGGCGCGCCCACGTCGGCAGCGGCGGCATGGCCACCAAGATCGCCGCGGCGCGGATCGCGGCCGGCGCCGGTTGTTCGACCCTCGTCACCCTCGGCCGCCGCCCCGCGCCGCTGCGGGCGGTCGAGACCGGACACCGCGCGACCCTGTTCCAAGCCGCCGCCACGCCCGCCGCCGCCTACAAGGCCTGGATCGCGGGCACGCTGGCGCCGCAGGGCGCGCTCGTGGTCGACGAGGGCGCGGCGCGGGCGCTGAAGGCCGGCAAGAGCCTGCTGTCCGCCGGGGTGACGGCTGTGGTGGGCCGGTTCGGCAAGGGTGACGCGGTGGTGCTGCGAGACGCCATGGGTCGCGAGATCGCGCGCGGCCTCGCTCGCTACGACGCCGCCGACGCCGAGCGCATCGTCGGCCTGCGATCCGACGCGATCGAGCCGATCCTGGGCTTCACCGCCGGCCCGCTGGTGCACGCGGACGACTTGGCGCTGACGGCCTGAGCCAGTTTTGCAACGCGCCCGCGGCGCTTAGGGCGCGCGCCCGACCTCCGCCGCAACTGAACACGATCCTGAATGGAACGCTCAGCCGCCGTTCAGGTTTGACTCTGTCTAAGGCGGCTCAAATCCGTCTCTCGAGAGTGCAAAGTCATGAAGTTCCCCATGATCTCTACGGCCGCGATGACCAAGGCCGCGATGCTGGCGAGCGCCGTTTCGCTGACCGTCTCGCCGATCGCCATCCAGGCGGCCTTCGCCCAGGACCAAGGCTACGGTCCCCCGCCACAAGGCCAGGGCTACGACCAAGGTCAGGCGCCGGATCAGGGCAATAACGGCCCGCCGGACCAGTACTACGACCAGCCCCCGT
>DATJRL010000437.1:0-4645 GCA_035504785.1 Caulobacteraceae bacterium | reverse complement strand
CCCGGACGAGGTGCGCGCCGCGATCGCCTTCGCCGCCGCCCGCATCCGCGCCTACCACGACCGCCAGCGGCCGGCGGACGCGCGCTGGGTCGACGCGGCCGGGGTCGAGCTCGGCTGGCGCTGGACGCCGCTGGAGGCGGTGGGCGTCTATGTGCCCGGCGGCCGGGCCGCCTACCCCTCCACGGTGCTGATGAACGCCATCCCGGCCCAGGCCGCCGGCGTCGAGCGCATCGCCATGGTCACCCCGCCCGGCAGGCTGGAGCCGGCGGTGCTCGCGGCGGCGCGCGAGGCGGGCGTCGCCGAGATCTGGCGCGTCGGCGGCGCCCAGGCCTGCGCGGCGCTGGCCTTCGGCGCCGGGCCGATCCGGCCGGTGGACAAGATCGTCGGCCCCGGCAACGCCTACGTCACCGCCGCCAAGCGCCGGCTCTACGGCATCGTCGGCATCGACGCGCTCGCCGGACCCTCCGAGATCGTCGTGGTGGCCGACGCCGCCAACGATCCGGACTGGATCGCCGCCGACCTGCTCTCCCAGGCCGAGCACGATCCCTCGGCGCAGTCGATCCTGATCACCGACGACGAAGCCTTCGCCGACAGGGTCCGCGCCGCCGTCCAGGCCCAGCTGGCCAGCCTCGCCACCGGCCTCGACGCCGCCGCCTCCTGGCGGGAACACGGCGCCGTGGTCATCGCGCCGCTGGACGACAGTCCCGGCCTCGTCGACCGCATCGCCCCGGAGCACGTCGAGTTCGCCGTGGCCGCGCCGGCGGCGCTGGCCGACCGCGTCCGCCACGCCGGCGCGATCTTCCTCGGCCGCCACGCCCCCGAGGCGATCGGCGACTACGTGGCCGGCTCCAACCACGTCCTGCCCACCAACCGCGCGGCGCGGTTCTCCTCCGGCCTGTCGATCTACGATTTCCTCAAGCGCACCTCGATCGTCGCCTGCGGCCCGGCCGCCTTCCAGGCCCTCGCAGGCCCCACCGAAACCCTCGCCAACGCCGAGGGCCTCCCGGCGCATGCGAGGTCAGTATCGATCCGGAGAAACCCTCCCCCCTGAGGGGAGGGTCGACGCGCAGCGTCGGGGTGGGGGTCTCTATCGGCCACCCGGGCGTCGCCGGCAGCCCCCCACCCCAACCCCTCCCCTCGAGGGGGAGGGGCTTATCGGGGTGGGTCTCTATTCGCGGCCGCGTTGTCGCCCGCAGCCCCCCGCCCCAACCCCTCCCCTCGAGGGGGAGGGGAGGGTATGTGAAGCACGTCCATGCCCACCGATTCCGCCAACCACCGCCTGCAGACCGTCGTGCTCGACGAGGAGTCGCTGTCGGCCGCCTCGCGCGACCAGGAGCAGGAGCGGCAGATCGCCATCTTCGACCTGCTGGAGGACAACCGCTTCGTCCCCGAGGGCGCCGCGCGCGGCCCCTACGATCTGCGCATCTCGCTGGTCGACAACCGCCTGGCCTTCGACATCGCCGGGCCTGGCTACCAGCGCCGCCACATCCTCTCGCTGTCGCCGTTCCGCAGCGTGGTGCGCGACTATGCGATGATCTGCGAGAGCTACTACCAGGCGATCCGCAACGCGACGCCGCAGAAGATCGAGACCCTGGATCAGGGCCGCCGCGCCCTGCATGACGAAGGCTCCGAACTGTTGAAGGCGCGCCTGGCGGGCAAGGTGGAGACCGACCTCGACACCGCGCGTCGGCTGTTCACCCTCATCTGCGCCCTGCACTGGCGCGGCTGACCCGCCCCATGCTCCCCCGGCTTCCAGGCGCGGTGCTCTTCGCCTGCAACCAGAACCGGGTACGCTCGCCCATGGCCGAAGGGTTGATGAAGCTGATGTTCGGCGCCCAGGTCTACGTCGACAGCTGCGGGCTGAAGCTGGAGGAGTCCGACGGCGCCGACCCCTTCGCCGTGGCGGTGATGGAGGAGCTGGGCGTCGATCTCTCCAAACACCGCCCCAAGAGCTTCGACCTGCTGGAGGACGACAGCTTCGACGTGGTGATCTCGCTGACGCCGGAGGCGCAGCATCGGGCGGTGGAGCTGACGCGCAATCGCTCCGTCGAACTCGAGTACTGGCCGACGCCGGACCCGACGCTCGCGCTCGGCCCCCGCGAAACCGTGCTGGACGCCTACCGCGCCGCCCGCGACGGGTTGTCCGAGCGCATCCGCCAGCGGTTCGGGCGCGCCGCGTCGTTCGGGGGATGATAGCGCCGCGCGCATCGCGTATGCTCCCCGCCGTGTGGCGGTCCGTCTTCAAGAGAGGAGAGGTCGGGCTGCGAGAGCCGGGCGCGCCGCCCATGTCAGAGAGACCGTATGGCGAAAGAAGAATTGCTGGAGTTTCCGGGAACGGTCAGCGAGTTGTTGCCCAACGCCACCTTCCGGGTGAAGCTGGAGAACGAGCACGAGATTATCGCCCACACCGCCGGCAAGATGCGCAAGAACCGCATCCGCGTGCTCGCCGGGGACAAGGTGCTGGTGGAAATGACGCCCTATGATCTCAGCAAAGGGCGAATCACCTATCGCTTCAAATAGTCGCGCGCTGACGCTTGCCGCTCAGCGGGTTTGCATGGGCCGGCGCCATCCGCTCTCCGCCACCCCGGCCGGAGCTGCGCCGCAGCGGAGAGCCGGGGCCGGACGAGCCGGTTCTCAGACGACCTCCAGCTCAGTGGCGGCGCTTCCGGCCCCGGATCGGCGCCGCCGTTGGCGGCTTGTCCGGGGTGACGGATGCGCTACCGCGGCGCCTCACCCCGCTTCAGCCGGCGTCGGGCCATGAGCCCCGCGCCGAGCCGCTCGGCCCGGCCGCCGTTGGTGCTGGCGAGCGCGAGCCCGCGCCGGCTGGAGCTGCTCCGCCAGATCGGGCTGACCCCCGACCTCGTCGACCCCGCCGCCATCGACGAAACGCCCGGCAAAAGCGAGACCGCGCGCCTGCTGGCGGCGCGGCTGGCGCGCGAGAAGGCCGAGGCGGCCGCCGCCCGGCGCCCGGACGCCTTCGTCCTCGCCGCCGACACCATCGTCGCCGTCGGCCGCCGCCTGCTGGGCAAGCCGGACGACGCGCCCGACGCCGCGCGGATGCTGGCGCTGCTGTCGGGCCGCGCGCACCGGGTGGTCACCGCCGTCGCGGTCGCGGCGCCCGCCGGCCGCACCGCCAGCCGCCTCGCCGAGACCCGGGTTAAGTTCAAGCGCCTGACCCGGGACGAGATCGACGCCTACCTCGCCAGCGAGGAATGGGTCGGCAAAGCCGGCGCCTATGGCGTCCAGGGCCGGGCGGGCGCCTTCGTCACGGCTCTGAACGGCTCCTACACCGCCGTCGTCGGCCTGCCGCTGTACGAGACCCGCGCCTTGCTGGTCGGCCTGGGCTTTCCCGCGTGAGCCAGCGCCGGGCCTACCTCGACGTCGGGGTGGGGGAAACACGGGGCGTCGTCACCCTCGACGGTCGTCCCGAGCGGCTGCTGATCGTCCGCGACGACGACATCGCCGTGCAAGCCGAGGGCGCCGAGGCGATCGGCCGGGTGCGCAAGGTGGAGCGGCAGCTGGGCCTGGTTTTCGTCGACCTCGGCCAGGGGCCCCAGGGCGTGCTGAATCTGCGCCCGGAGATGGGCCGCATCGCCGAGGGACAGGCGCTGCGCGTCGAAGTCCGCTCCGAGTTCCGCGCCGGCAAGGGCGCCTCGCTGCGGCTGCTGGCCGAGGCGGAGGGCGAGCCGCGGCTCGTGACCCCGGCGCCCACGATCGAGGTCGCGTTGGCGGCGCACGCCGCCGGCAAGATCGTCACCGGACCCGAAGCGCGCGCCGTCGCCGACGCGGTCGAGACCGAGGCGCTGGCCAGCGAGTTCCCACTGCCCGGCGGCGGCTCCGTCGCCGTCGAACGGACCCGGGCGCTGACCGCGATCGACGTCGACGTCGGCGAGCGGGCGAGCGGCGAGGCCAAGCGCGTCAGTCGAGCCGCCAACCTCGCGGCGCTCGGCGTGGCGGCCCGGGTGCTGCGGCTGAAGGGCGAGGGCGGCCTCGTGGTGATCGACCTCGCCGGACGCGGCCACGACGGCGCGGCGCTGCTCGCCGCCGCCCGCACGGCCTTCGCCCCCGACAATCCCGGCGTCGCCTTCGGTCCGATCAGCCGCTTCGGGACGCTGGAGCTGACCATCCCCCGCCGCCGCCGTCCGGTGTCCGGGCGCCTGCTCGACCCCGATGGCCGGCTGAGCGCTCGGACCCTGGCCCTGCGCCTGGTCCGCGCCTTGGAACGCGAAGCGCTCGCCGATCCCGGCGGCCGCATCGTGGCCCGCGCCCAGCCGGATGTCGCGGCGGCCGCGGCTTCCTATCTGGAGACGTTGAAGAGCCGGTTCGGCGCGCGGCTGGAGGTCGCCGCCGAGCCGGACCGGCCGCGCGAAGCGATCGAGGTCGAGACCCTATGAGCGAGCGCAAGTGTCCGATTTGCGGACGGCCGACGGAGCCGGCGTTCCGCCCCTTCTGTTCCCGCCGCTGCGCCGACGTCGACCTTCAGCGCTGGCTCTCCGGCCGCTACGCCATCCCCGCCGTCGACGACGAGAGCGAGGACGACGGAACGGCGGGCGAGGAGCGCTAAGTCGCCCAACCCCCGCCAGCTAAGCGATTGGGATGCTTCTGCCGCAAGGGGAGAAGGGCCGGACTGCCGGCGCAGCCTTCC
>DATJRL010000436.1:0-8243 GCA_035504785.1 Caulobacteraceae bacterium | reverse complement strand
CGCGCAAGGTGTTGCTCGAGGCCAACGCCAGGCTTCGCCCGCCTTACCTGCTGCGCCCCGGGCAGATCGTCCGGGTGCCGGTGGCGAAGGCCTACGTGGCGGACGCCGGCGACACCCTGAGCGGCGTCGCCCGTCGATTCTCGGTCGAGGTCGGCGAACTCGCCGAGCTCAATCACATCTCCGAGCGCGCGACGCTGCACGAGGGCCTGAGGATCGGATTGCCCTCGTCGATGCGCGACCGCGGGCCGCTTCGAGTTGGCGGATGGGCGAGCGAATATGCCGAGGCGCCGCGTCCGAGCCGCCTCTCGGGCTATGTCGCGCCTCCCGCCCATCCCGGCCTGACGCCGCTTTACGGCGGCCAGGTCACCACCAGCTACGCGGCCCCGCCGCCGTCCCCGCCGCCGGTTGAAGCCGCGCCGATGCTATCGGACGAGGAGATCTCCACCGCGGCGCATGGCCGCTTCGTCTGGCCGGTGCACGGCGACATCGTCGCCCGCTTCGGGCCGATGGGCGTCGGCCGGCGCAACGACGGCGTCGACATCAAGGCCGCGCAGGGATCCGAGGTGAAGGCCGCCGCGCCAGGCGAGGTGGTCTACGCCGGCGACCAGGTGCCGGGCTATGGCAACCTGGTGCTGATCAAGCACGCGGACGGCTGGGTGACGGCCTACGCCCACCTCGACCAGGTCAGCGTGCAGATGAAGGACCAGGTGGCCCAGGGCCAGGTGCTCGGCTCCGTCGGCATGACCGGCGGCGTCACCGAACCCGAGCTCCACTTCGAAGTCCGCTACGCCCCGACCCCCGCAGACAAAGCCCGGCCCGTCGACCCCATCCTAGTGCTGCCGAACGGGTAAAATCCCCTCTCCTTCCCCGAGTAGCGAAGCGAAGCGGGGAAGAGGGACCGTGCGAAGCACGGTGGAAGGGGCGACCTTGGCACGCCCCCTCCGTCACGCTTCGCGTGACACCTCCCCCGCGGCCCCCGGCGTATGGCCGGGTTGCGGGTGGGGAGCGCAAGGGCGGCCTACAGCGGCAGCGGCTTGCCCAGCTCGCCCGCGAGGTCGCGGACGAACTGCCAGGCGACGCGACCCGAGCGCGAGCCGCGCAGTTGCGACCACTGCAGCGCCCGGCGGTCGAGGTCGGGAACCATGAGGTCGAAACGCACCGCATAGGCGCGCACCGCCGAGAGGAAGACGTGCTGGTCCATCGGCGGGAAGCCGATCCACAGGCCGAAGCGGTCGGAGACGCTGACCTCTTCTTCCGCGTCCTCGGCGGCAGCGATCGCGCCGCGGTTCTCCGCGTGGTCGCGCGGCATCAGATGGCGCCGGTTCGAGGTGGCGACGAAGAGCACGTTGCCCGGCGGTCCCGAGACCCCGCCCTCCAGCGCCGACTTCAACGCCTTGGCCGCCGCGGCGCCCTCCTCGAACGAAAGATCGTCGCAAAGCACCACGAACCGCTCCTCGCGTCCGCGCAGCTCGTCGAACAGCGCGGGCAGGTGGGCCACTTCGTCGCGGTCGATCTCCACCAGCTTGAGCCGCGCGTGGCTTTCGGTCGCGGCCATGAACGCGGCCTTGGCCAGCGAACTCTTGCCGGTCCCGCGCACGCCCCAGAGCAGCACGTGATTGGCCGGCAGCCCCGAGGCGAAGCGGGTCAGGTTTTCGAGGAAGCGCAGCTTCTGGCGTTCGACGCCCACCAGCAGATCGACGTCGAGTGCGAAGTCCGGCGCCGCGATGAACGCGCCCGTCGCGGGCTCGTGGCGAAACAGCCGCGCGTCGGCGAAACTCGCGGCGGCGGCGCGCGGGGGCGCCAGCCGCTCCAGGGCCGCCGCGATGCGTTCGAGAACGCGCTCCGATTCCTCGCTCATCGGGCGGTTCTTAAGCGAAAGGGGCTCGCATTGCCAAAGCGGGGGCGAGACACTAGCTTCCGGCGACTTTTTGGCGGCCCCTCGCAGGGCGCCCGCACCCATCCTTCCTTGGAGCGTCGATGAGCCCCACCACCGCCCTCGTGCTCGCCGCCGCCGCGCCCGCGGCCGGCGGCGACAACGGGATCATGGATATCCTCGCCAGCCCGATCATCCTTCCGATCGCGCTGCTAGCGTTGATGTACTTCTTCTTCGTCCGGCCCCAGCAGCAGCGGGCCAAGGAGCATCAGACCAAGATCGCGGGGCTCAAACGCGGCGACACCGTGGTGCTGTCCAGCGGGCTCATCGGCAAGATCGTGCGCATCGAGGACCAGGAACTGGGTCTCGAGATCGCCCAGAACGTCACCGTGAAGGTGGTCAAGGCGATGGTGTCCGAAGTCCGCACCCGCGGCGAACCGGCGCCGGCCAACGCCAACGCCAAACCGGCCAAGCCTTCGGCCAAACCGGCCCAGGCGGACGCCAAAGACGCCAAGTCCTAGTCGGCCGCGTCGCAAGCGACCATGCTCGCGCTCTCTCGCTGGAAGATCATCCTCGTCGTCGGGTCGATCCTCTTCGGCATCCTTTATTCGCTGCCGAACGTCCTGCCGGACAACGTGCTCGCGCACTGGCCCGGCTTCCTGCCCAGCAAGCGACTGAACCTGGGCCTCGACCTGCAGGGCGGCTCCTCGCTGCTCTACGAGGTGGATACGGTCGCCCTGCAAAAGGAGCGGCTGGGCGACCTCAGCGAAGAGGCCGCGTCCGAACTGCGCGACGCGCAGGTCACCTTCTCGGGACTTACCGTCGCCAACGGCGTGGTTCAGGTGAAGATCACCGATCCGACCCAGATCGATCAGGCGACGACGGCGCTCGGCAGGGTCGGCGGCGTGGCGCCGGGCGTCGGGCGCGAGGTCATCGTGACCCACGACTCGGCCGGCGACTTCCAGCTGGCGCTCACCCCTCAGGCGGCGCAGCAGGACGTGCGCAACGCGGTCACCCAGTCGATCGAAATCATTCGCCGCCGCATCGACCTCCTCGGCACCAAGGAGCCGGACATCCGTCAGCAGGGCCTCGACCGCATCGCCATCGAGGCGCCGGGTGAGAGCGACCCGCAAAAGCTCAAGGACATCGTCGGCCAGACCGCCAAACTCACCTTCCAGATGGTGGATGAGGACATAGGCGATCGCGGAGTCGTGCCGCAGGCCGACACGCCGGTGCCGCCCGACGACACCGTGCTGCCGGAAAACAAGGCCGAACCCTTCCTGGTGGTGAAGAAGCGGGTCTCCGTCGACGGCGGCATGCTCACCTCGGCCGGCGTGGGCCAGGACGAGTACAATCAGCCCGCCGTCGACTTCCGTCTCAACGGTGCGGGCGCCCACCGGTTCGCCCAGGTGACCAGCGAGAACATCGGAAAGCGCTTCGCGATCATCCTCGACAACAAGGTGATCGAGGCGCCGTCGATCCGCAGCCCGATCATCGGCGGGTCCGGCCAGATCACCGGCGGCTTCACGTCCGACAGCGCCGCGCAGCTGGCGTTGCTGCTGAAGTCGGGCGCGCTGCCGGCGCCGCTGAAGGTGGTTCAGGAGGGGACCGTCGGCGCGGACCTCGGGGCCGACTCCGTGCACGCCGGCGTCGTCGGTCTCGCAATCGGCGCGGGGCTGATCTTCAGCTTCATCATCCTCGCCTATGGGCTGTTCGGCGTCTTCGCGGCGCTCGCGCTGGTGGTGAACCTGCTGCTGATGTTCGGGGCGCTGTCGATGACCCAGGCGACGCTGACCCTGCCCGGCATCGCCGGCCTCATCCTCACCATGGCCGTGGCGGTGGACGCCAACGTCCTCATCTACGAGCGCATGCGCGACGAGGCGAACTCCGGCCGCGCGGCGATGGCCGCCGCCGACACCGGCTACCAGCGGGCGATGACCTCGATTTTCGACGCCAACGTAACCACCATGATCTCGGCGCTGATCATGTTCTCGTTCGGGGTCGGGGCGGTGAAGGGCTTCGCCTGGACGCTGTCGATCGGTGTCGTCACCTCCGTGTTCTCCGCGATCGTGGTCACGCAACTGCTCATCGGCTGGTGGTTCCGCGTCACCCGCGCCAAGACCCTGCCGATCGCATGAAGGCGGCGCCTCCCATGACTCAAACCAAGCTGGTCGAGGACCCGAGGCGGCGCTCGGTCTGGCCCTTCATCCACTTCGTTCCGCGCCAGACGCACTTCAACTTCGTCGGCTTGGCGCCTTACGCGGCGGTGCTGTCGGCGCTTCTGGTGCTGGCCTCGATCGCCTCGATCGCCGTGCAGCAGGTCAACTTCGGCGTCGACTTCGTGGGCGGAACCAAGATGGAGCTCTCGACCCCGGGGCCGGTCCCGCTCGGACAGGTTCGTGCGGAACTCGCGGCGGTCGGCGCGGACGATCCGGAGGCCCAGAACGTCGGGACGAACGGCGCGGCGATCCAGTTCCGCTCGGTCGCCGGGCAAAGCCCCGACGCCGCCCCCGCCTTCGTCCAAGGAAAGCTGCAGGCGGCCATCCCCGGCCTCAAGGTCACCGGCGTCAGCGAGGTGGGCGCCAAGGTGTCCGGCGAGCTGATCTGGGACGGCGTGAAGGCTCTCGCCATCGCGCTGGGCCTGACGCTGCTCTACATCTGGTTCCGCTTTCAGCTGCAGTTCGGTCTCGGCGCGATCCTGGCGCTGGCCCACGACATCGTGCTCACGATCGGCTTCCTCTCGGTGACGCGCATCGAGGTCTCCATGACCTCCATCGCCGCCTTGCTGACGGTGATCGGCTATTCGATGAACGAGAAGGTGATCAGCTTCGACCGGTTGCGCGAGAACCTGCGCAAGTACAAGACGACGCCGCTGCGCGAGGTGATCAATCTCTCGGAGAACGAGCGGCTCAGCCGCACCATCATCACCGGCACCACCGCGCTGCTGGCGCTCTCCGGCTCGATCTTCAACCCCGCCTCGGCCCTCTTCACCCTGACGGCGACCATGGCCTTCGGCATCCTGGTCGGCACCTATTCGTCGATCTATGTCGCCCTGCCGGTGATCCTGCTGTGGGGCGTGCGCCGCGACGACGACGAGGCCCAGCCGATCCGGTTCCAGTCGCCGCGCGGCGGCCGTTAGGTCGTCGGGCGCCGGCGCATGGCCGCGCTCCGCACGCCGCCGTCGATCGACGCCTTCGGGCCGGGCGGCTTCCGGGTGGACGGGACCTGGCGGCCCGGTTCGCTGCTGATCCTCCAGGATGCGCCGCGCGACTGGCGCCCCCGCGGCCTCGCCGAGGTGACCGTCGACGATATCCAGGCCGTGCTGGCCGCGCCGCGCGGCGCGGTGGAGTTCCTGCTGCTGGGCGTGGGCCCCCGCCCCGGACCGCCGCCGCGGGTCGTTCGCGAAGCCTTGCAGGCGCGCCGACTGGGGCTCGAGTTCATGACCACCGAGGCGGCGGCGCGCCTCCACAACGTGCTGGCCTCGCAGGGCCGCCTGTTCGCGACCGCTTTGATCGCGCTGTGATGCAAAATCAGGCGAGAGCGGCGGGTTTCGCCCGCTTTTCCATCTCCCAGAAACGCCCTATACCCGGGCCAGGGTCAAGGAAAAGGAAGGGCTGAAAATGGCCGCGTTTCTCGGGAATTTTCGCAACGTAATGATCGCCGGGCTGGTGCTGGCGATCATCATGATCGTGGCATTCGGCAAGGCCAGCCAGGGCGGCTTCGATGTCCTGTTCTGGCAGGCGGTGCTGCGGTGGGTCCACGTCTTCTTCGGCATCCTCTGGATCGGCCTGCTCTACTATTTCAACTTCGTGGCGGCGCGTAAGACGCCCGAGATCCCCGCGGAGTTGCGGCCCGCGCTCACGAAATACATCACCCCGGAAGCGCTCTTCTGGTTCCGCTGGGCGGCGCTGGGCACCGTGCTGGCCGGCATCTGCGTGGCGCTGCTGCACGGCGCCGATTACGCCGCGAACGTGTTCACCTTTGGCCTCGCCAGGCCTTCGGTCGGGCCGACCGGCGGCTTCGTGCTGATGAGCGTTGGCGTCTGGCTCGCGATCATCATGTTCCTCAACGTGTGGGTCATCATCTGGCCGAACCAGAAGAAGGTGCTCGGGCTGGTCGAGGCCGACGCCGACGCCAAGGCGGCGGCCGCCCGCATCGCCGGCATGGCCTCGCGCGTCAACACGCTGCTGTCATTGCCGATGCTGACCGCGATGGCGATGTACGAGACGCTGTTCGGCACGGGCGTCTGAGGGTCGTTGCCCGGCGGTGACGCGGCCTATCTGGACGGGTTGATCGGTCGGGTCGATCCGGACCGATGGCTGACCAGCCGCTTCATCGCCCACTCCGCAGCGCGCGACGACGTCCTCGCGCTCTACGCCTTCGACCACGAGTTGGCGCGCGCCCGCCGCGCCGCCTCGACGCCGCTGATGGCCGAGATCCGGCTCGCCTGGTGGCGGGAGGTTCTGGACGAGGTCTTCGACGGCGAGGCGGTGCGACGACATCCGACCGCCCAGGCGCTCGCCGCCGCCGTCGCGCGGCGCGGCTTGGTTCGGGCGCCGCTGGAGGCGATGATCGACGCTCAGATCGAGGCGCTCGACTCGGTCGAGTTCGACGCCGACGCGGCGGTCCGCTGGGCGGACGCCGTCCAGGGCGGCGTTGCGAGCCTCGCCGCCAGCGCCCTCGATCCGGCGTCCCCCGCGTCGGCCGTCGCCGCGGCCGGCCGCGCTTGGGGCCTTGCGCTGCTGGTCCGTGGGGGCCGCATCGAGCGGACGGCGGTGGCCGCGCCGTGGCGCTCGGCCCTCGCCGAGGCGCGCGCCGCGTCTCGAACGCTGAGCGTCGCCGCGCTGCCCGCGGCGCTGCCCGCGCGGCTCGCCCGCTACGACTTCGCCGGTGTCACGCCGGGTCCGCTCCGCAAGCGTCTGGCGCTGATCGTCGCCGCCGCGACCGGGCGCGTCTGACCGTCAGGCAGGCGCCAGCTCCGGCGACGCCCAGGCTTCCAAGTCCGCCAGCGCCCGTTCGGCGACGGCGCGCTTCTTCGCGCGGCCGCGCTCGAGGCGGCCCGGGCGCTTCTCGCCATCCGCGCGCGGCGCCTCGTCGACCGGCGGCAGCAGGCCGTAGTTGATGTTCATCGGCTGGAACGAGCCCGCGCCGGCCGCCAGGTGTCCGCCGGTGATGTGGGAGACGAGCGCGCCCAGCGCCGTGGTCGGCGGAGGCGGCTCGATCGGTCGGCCGCGGCGTTCGGCGGCGGCCAGACGCCCGGCGACCAAGCCGATGGCCGCGCTCTCCACGTAGCCCTCGACCCCGGTGATCTGGCCGGCGAACCGCAGCCGTGGCTGAGCCCTCAGCCTGAGCTGGCGGTCGAGCAGTTTGGGCGAGTTGAGGAAGGTGTTGCGGTGCAGGCCGCCCAGCCGGGCGAAGACCGCCCTCTCCAGGCCCGGGATGGTGCGGAAGATCTCGGTCTGGGCGCCGTGCTTCAGCTTGGTCTGGAAGCCGACCATGTTCCACAAGGTGCCCAACGCATTGTCCTGCCGCAGCTGCACGACGGCATGGGCCTTCTCGCCGGGCCGGTGCGGATTGGTGAGGCCGAACGGTTTCATCGGGCCGTGGCGCAGCGTCTCGCGGCCGCGCTCCGCCATCACCTCGATCGGAAGACACCCGTCGAAGTAGGGCACGTGCTCCCAGTCCTTGAACTCGGCCTTGGGCCCCGCGAGCAGGGCGTCGACGAAGGCATCGTACTGGGCCCTGTCCATCGGGCAGTTGATATAGGCGGCGGCGTCCCCGGCCGGCCCGGCCTTGTCGTAGCGGGACTGCCGCCAGGCGATGTCCATGTCGACGGACTCGACGTGGACGATCGGCGCGATGGCGTCGAAGAACGACAGCTCGGCCTCGCCGGTCAGGGCGCCGACGGCCTCGGCCAGGGCCGGGGAGGTAAGCGGTCCCGTGGCGACGATGACGCTGGTCCAGTCGGCGGGCGGCGCGCCGGCCACCTCGTGGCGCTCGATGCGGATGCGCGGATGGGCGGAGATGGCGTCGGTGACGGCCTGCGAAAACCCGTCCCGATCCACCGCCAGCGCTCCGCCGGCCGGGGTCTGGCAGGCATCGCCGCAGCGCATGATCAGCGAGCCCAGCCGTCGCATCTCGGCGTGCAGCAGACCCACCGCGTTGCCCCATGGATCGTCGGCCCGGAACGAGTTGGAGCAGACCAGTTCGGCCAGCCGGTCGGTCTGGTGGGCGTCGGTGCCCCGGATCGGGCGCATCTCGTGCAGCACGACCCCCATGCCCGCCTCGGCCGCCTGCCACGCCGCTTCCGAGCCCGCGAGGCCGCCGCCGACGATGTGGATAGGGTCGCTCGCCATGAGGCGCGCGTCTT